>DASQFA010000503.1:0-3344 GCA_035633375.1 Rubrivivax sp. | reverse complement strand
GACGTGCTCGACGACGGCCGCCTGGTCGCCGCGGAACTCGGGGTAGCCGAAGACCTCGTGCAGGATGGACAGGGGATCGGCGCTGGGGCTCACGGCGGGGAACGAAGCCAAAACACCGATTGTCGTCGCAGCAACGGCTGTCCAATGGTCCGGCATGAGGAGCCCGCATGCCCGACGCGCAGCCGAACACTCTGCGCAGCCGATTCGCAGCTTCAACGACGCCACGCCGCGGCGCCCTCTGAAAGCATGCACTCTTCGGTGTGCCGCCTTCAGGGCGATGCCGGCGCGGCAGCCGCTCGCTATGATCGAGTCACCCAGATCATTTACCCGGTTCAAGGAGCGCGCCATGGCCTCGGTCAACAAAGTCATCCTCATCGGCAACCTCGGTCGCGACCCGGAGGTGCGCTATGCGCCCAGCGGCTCGGCCATCGCCAACATCACGCTGGCCACCACGCGCAGCTGGAAGGACAAGAATTCCGGCGAGAAGGTCGATGAGACCGAATGGCACCGCGTCGTCTTCTACGACCGCCTGGCCGAGATTGCCGGCGAATACCTGAAGAAGGGCAAACAGGTCTATATCGAAGGCCGCCTGAAGACGCGCAAGTGGACCGACAAGGACGGCGTGGAAAAGTACACCACCGAGGTCATCGCCAATGAGATGACCATGCTCGGCAGCCGCGAAGGCATGGGCGGCAGCGGTAGCGAAGAAGGCGGTGGCTACAGCCGCGGCGCCGCGGCTCGCCCTGCCGCCCCGGCCGCCCCGGCCGCCAAGCCGGCAGCGAAGTCGAGCACCGGCTTCGACGACATGGACGACGACATCCCGTTCTGACGCGTCGCTGGGGCGAGCATCGGCCCTGGCATGCGCCCGCGCGGCATGAGGCGCTATTTGGGGCGATGCGCGCAGTCGGGCTTGGTGCAGGCTGCGTACAACGCCAGTGAATGGTCGTGCAGCTCGAAGCCGCGCTCCAGCGCGATGGCATGCTGGCGCTGTTCGATCTGTGCGTCGAAGAACTCCTCGACACGGCCGCAGCTCAGGCACACCAGATGGTCGTGGTGCTGACCCTCGTTCAACTCGAACACTGACTTGCCCGATTCGAAGTTGCTGCGTGTCAGCAAACCGGCCTGCTCGAACTGCATCAGCACGCGGTACACCGTGGCCAGGCCCACATCGGCGCCTTCGGCGAGCAGCGCCTTGAACACATCCTCGGCCGTCATGTGGCGCTGCCTTGCTCGCTGAAAGACGTCCAGGATCTTGATGCGCGGCAGCGTGGCCTTCAAGCCGCTGTTCTTCAGTTCGTCGACGTTGGTCATGGCGGGCACCGCATCCAGCCCAGCGGACGACGGCCCGCTAGAATTCGCCGATCATAGCCAGCCGCCATCGCCGCGCACCCGTTCTCCAGCCTCATGACCCTGCGTCGCCTGTCCCCATTTCACCGCATCGCCATGGCCACTTCCGCCCTGCTGCTGGCGGGCTGCAGTTCGTGGAAGAGCGACAGCGGTTCGATCCTCGGCGTGTTGACGCCGCACCGCATCGATGTCCAGCAGGGCAATGTCGTGACCCAGGAACAGATGGCGCGCGTCAAGCCGGGCATGAGCCGGCTGCAGGTGCGCGACATCCTGGGCTCGCCGTTGTTGACCGATCCGTTTCACGTCGACCGCTGGGACTACATTTTCACGCTGCGCCAGCAAGGCAAGCCGCTGCAGCGGCGCAGTGTCGTGCTGAGCTTCGACGGTGACATCCTGAAGGACATCGAAGCTCCTGCGCTGCCGACCGAACGCGAGTTCATCGACTCGATCGCCCGCAGCGGCCGCATCGTCGCCGCGGCAGACCTGGAACTCACGCCGGAGCAGATCAGGGCGCTGCCGATACGCCCGATGGGCGCGCCTTTGCCACCCGCGGGTGGCATTCCGAACCCGATACCGCCGAATCGAAGCTTTCCTCCGCTGGAACCGCCTTGAGCCTGCCAGCCGACGCTTGCACGACCGCGCCGCTGCCCGCGCTGAAGATTGCGGTGGCCGGCGCTTCGGGGCGCATGGGCCGCATGCTGGTCGAGGCGGTGGCCGCGTCGGCGGATTGCGTGCTGAGCGGCGCACTCGACATGGCGGACAGCGCGGCGCTGGGCAGCGACCCGCTGGCGCCCTGCGGCCAGCGCAGCGGCGTGCGCATCACCGCTGACATGCGCAGCGGCCTGTCTGGCGCCGACGTGTTGATCGACTTCACCCGGCCCGAAGGCACGCTGGCCCATCTGGCGGTGTGCCGCGAGATGGGGGTGCGCGCCGTCATCGGCACCACCGGCTTCAGTGAGGCACAGAAGACGCAGATCGCCGACCATGCCAGGCACATCGCCGTCGTCATGGCGCCGAACATGAGCCTGGGCGTGAACGTCGTGCTCAAGCTGCTGGAAGTGGCCGCGCGGGCGCTCGACACCGGCTACGACATCGAGATCATCGAGGCCCATCATCGCCACAAGGTCGACGCGCCTAGCGGCACCGCGCTGGCCATGGGCGAGGTGCTGGCCCGGGCCACCGGCCGCACACTGGCCGACTGTGCGGTGTACGGCCGCCATGGCCTGAGCGGCGAGCGTGATGCGTCCAGCATCGGCTTTTCGGTGGTTCGCGGCGGCGACATCGTCGGTGACCACAGCGTGCTCTTTGCCGGCACCGGCGAGCGCATCGAGATTACCCACCGCAGCACCAGCCGTGCCACCTATGCCCAGGGCAGCCTGCGTGCGGCGCGCTTCCTGGCCGGCCGCCCACCCGGGCTGTACGGCATGCCCGACGTGCTCGGCCTGTAGGCGCCGCATGCAAGGGTTCAGCGATTTCTGGGGCCAGGCCGATGCCGTGGGCCGCGCGGTGGCCATGCTGCTGCTGCTGATGTCGATCAGCGCCTGGGTGGTCATCCTCTGGAAGGCCTGGGTGCTGCGGCGCGTC
Source organism: Rubrivivax sp. (assembly GCA_035633375.1). GTDB lineage: Bacteria > Pseudomonadota > Gammaproteobacteria > Burkholderiales > Burkholderiaceae_C > Rubrivivax. Next base: position 413 of record DASQFA010000503.1, on the reverse strand, counting down.
GCCGCCGACCTGGCGCGCGCCGTGCCGTCCTTCTGGGATGCCGGTGGCCTGGACGACGGCCGTGCCCGGCTCGGCCAGATCGACCGTGAATCGCTGCTGCTGCCGCTGCTCGACGCCGCCACCGCGCGGCCCGGCGCCGGCACGCTGCAGACCTCGGGCCGGCTCGAGTCGCAGCTCACGCGCCGCCTGCGCGACGCGCTGCACCGCGGACTGGCGCACCTGCAGTTCGGCCAGGTGCTGCTCGCCTCGATCGGCGCCACCGCGCCCTTCGTCGGCCTGTTCGGCACCGTCTGGGGCATCTACCACGCGCTGGCCGGCATCGCGCTGGCCGGCAGCATCACCATCGAGAAGGTCTCCGGCCCGGTCGGCGAAGCGCTGATCATGACCGCCGCCGGCCTGGCGGTGGCCATCCC
>DASQFA010000502.1:0-3253 GCA_035633375.1 Rubrivivax sp. | reverse complement strand
AGGTTGCCGTCGCCGGGCACGCCCATGATCGGGTCGCCCGAGCCGAAGGTGCGCGCCCAGGCGTTGTCGCCGATCGGCTGCAGCCCCTGCGGGTTGCGGAAGTTGGCGATCTCGATCTGCCCCGAGGGCTTGGACTGGCCGTTCGAATAGCGCGCCGTGACCACGCCGTTGCTCTCCACCGCCACCGCGGTCAGCAGCCCCGACGTGTAGCCGTCCTGGTTGATGTTGGTGACGCCGAAGGACGAGCCGAACTGCGTTGCACCGGCAACGTCGATGAGCAGGCCGTTGATGGGCTCGGTCTGCGCGCCCACGGCGTTGACCGACGCCGGCACGTTGATGGCAAACGGGCCGGCCGGCGCGATCGGTGCGCTGCCGTTGCTCTGGAAGTTGATGGTCGTGATCGGCAACGGTGCGGCGGGAACACCGCCCACGGTGCTGCCATTCGAGGTGGCATACACGTTCCACTGGTCGTTGGCGGCCTTCTGGAAATAAAAGCTCATCGCGATGTCCTGGCCCTTGGCGTCGAACACGGTCAGCGAGGTGGCGTTGTTGTAGGTGTTGGCGTTGCCGAAGTCGATTTGCGGCGCCGCCGCCGGCAGCGTCACCGCCTTGCGCGAATCGAGGTTCATCTCGATCTCGGCGCGCGAGGTGGGCCGCGGGTCGATGCCACCGGTGGGCAGCTGCAGGGGCACCGCCTGGCCGGGCTGGATGACGCCGTTGCCGTCGGCCGGATAGCCCATCAGCTTTTCCAGGCTGTTGTTGACGATGAAGCCGTCGCGGTCCACCTTGAACTGGCCGTTGCGCGTGTAGGTGACCGGGCTGCGGCCGTCGCTGATCTGGAAGAAACCCGCGCCGTTGATGGCCAGGTCCATCGGGTTGTCGGTGGTCGACACGTTGCCCTGGGTGAACTGCTGCGCCACCGCCGACAGCGTGGTGCCGATGCCCACCGTGTTGGTGCCGGCGCCATTCAGCGCAGTGGCGTAGACCGCGGCAAACTCGCCGCGTGCCGTCTTCGCGCCAAAGGTGTTGGCATTGGCGATGTTGTTGCCGATGATCTCGAGGTTCTTACTCGAGGCGTTCAGACCGGATAGACCTTGCTGGAAGCTCATGGGGGGTGTCCTGTGGAGGGGGTCGGTTCAGGTTCAGTTGAAGGCCTTGACGGTGTCATAGGGCACCGGGCCCGAATGGCGCAATTCCAGGTTCAGCACGTTGCCTGCGCTGCTGACCGCGTCCACGTGGTCGCGCATCAGCGTGCCGCCCAGCACACTGGCGCTGCCGCTGCCGGCGGTGACGCGGAAACGGTAGCCCTCGCCGTCCAGCACGGCGCCGGCGGGCCACTCAAAGGCATGCCGGCCGGCGCTCATCGCGCCCAGGTCCAGGCTGCCCGCCACGCGGCCGGCGCCGTTGAGCAGTTCCACCTTCACGTTGTCGGCGGCCGCATTCAGCTCGAACCCGCCGACGCCGATGCCCCCGGCAATCGACAGCCTATCGCCGCTGACGGTGACCTCGCGCCCCACCAGCGTGGCGCCCTGCAGCGCCTGCAGTTGCACCAGCTGGCTGTTCAGCCCGGACACGGTGGTGTTGAGTCGTTCGATGCCGCTGACGGTGTTGATCTGCGCCATCTGGCTGGTGACCTGGGCGTTGTCCAGCGGGTTCAACGGGTCCTGATTCTTCATCTGCGCCACCAGCAGCTTGAGGAAGCGGTCCTCGCTGCCGGAGTCGTTCTTCGTCACCGGGGTGCTGCCGCCGGCGCTGCCGGAGGCCAGCGGCGCAATCACGCTGCTCACTGGACTACCCTACGCGCTGTGCGCTCCGGGATGAGCGCTTGGGAGCGGCCCGGCGCGCTCATGATTGCCCCATCTGCAGCGTCTTCATGAGCAGGCTCTTGGCGGCATTCATGACCTCCAGGTTGTTCTGGTACGAGCGCGAAGCCGAGATCATGTTGACCATCTCTTCCACCGTGTTGACGTTGCTGTAGGTCACATAACCTTCGGCATCGGCACCGGGGTGCTTGGGATCGTGCACGCGCCGCCCCGGCGTGTTGTCCTCGCCGACGCTGGACACGCGCACACCGGCCGCGCCCATCTGGCCCATCAGCTCGGTCTGGAACACCACCTGGCGCGCCTTGTAGGCCTTGCCGTCGGGGCCGGCCACGGTGTCGGCGTTGGCCAGGTTCGAGGCCACCACGTTCAGGCGCTGGCTCTGCGCGCTGACCGCGCTGCCGCTGACGTCGAAGATGCGGAACATGCTCATGCGAGACTTCCTTTCAGTGAACGCTCGGGTCCAGGCGGCGCGCAGGCCGAATCGAGCGCGCGGCGTCGAGCGACCGCCGCGGATCCGGCTTTGCCGGGCCGCTGGCGGTGCCCCCTCGAAGGGGGCGCGCGAAGCGCGTAGGGGGTGGTCCATGTCAACCCTGCTGCGGCGACTTCATCGCGTCGAGCATGGTGCGCACCGAACTGTTGATGAAGCGCAGCGCGGACTCGTACTTCAGCGAGTTGTCGGCAAAGGATGCGCGTTCGCGGTCCATGTCCACCGAGTTGCCGTCCAGGTTGCTCTGGCTCGGCGCGGCGAAGCGCAGGTGGGTTTCGGCGCTGGCACCGAAGCCGGGCCCGGGCAGGCGCAGCCCGGCCAGCGTGGCCGTGCCGGGCGACGCGGTGCCGGTGGCCTCGCGCAGGGCGGCGGCGAAATCCATGTCGCGCGCCACGTAGCCCGGCGTGTCCGCATTGGCGATGTTGCTGGCCAGCAAACGCTGGCGCTCGGAGCGCAGCACCAGGGCCTGGCTCTGGAAATCAAGGCTGTCGCTGAGGCGGTTGATCATGTCGGCTCCATGGCTCGGGGTTCATGCCGGGGCATTGTGTGCAGCGCCCTGGCCGGACATGAGCGCGAACAACACCGCGAAGGCCGGCCAATTCAGCGCGTTGCAGGGGCAGCCGGCGCCCTAGAGTGCGAGGCGTGAAAGACACCCCAGCCTGCTGCCCCACTGCCAGGCGCGCCGCGCGCGTGGCCGGCCCTGCCTGCGCCACCGTGCTCGCCGGGCTGCTGGCCTGGCCACTGGCCGCACTGGCGCAGGCCGCGGCCACGCCCACCGAGGGTGGACTGGACGACGACACCCTGGGCCAGATCCAGGCGCTGGGGCAGCAGGCCAGTGCCGGGCTGGCACCCGGCGCGCTGCGCGTGGAGATCGAAGCGGGCCGGCTCGACCCGCGCCTGCGCCTGGCACCTTGCGCGCGTGTCGAAGCGCACCTGCCACCCG
>DASQFA010000501.1:0-1813 GCA_035633375.1 Rubrivivax sp. | reverse complement strand
ATGACACGCGAACGCGCCGGCGAACTGATGGCTGGATGGGAGCATGCAGTAAGGCAGGCGGTGGCCGGCTGAACGCCGACGGCTGCTGACGGCGCAAAGCCGCCGAATACAAGCTGCCTTCACCGCAGAGGAACGAAGGACGCAGAGGTCCGCAGAGAAATACAGGAAACGATTTGAATCCATTGCATTTCCTCTGCGCCAACTCTGCGTCCTCCGCTGCTCTGCGGTGAATGAATTCGGTGTTTCGCGAGCGGCGGCTATGCGCCGAGTGCAGTCGTTGTGCATGTGCCTTCGTGCGGTCTATCAGGGAATGCATCAGCCCAAGCGCGAATGGCCGCGCGATTCGCGGCTGGCGATCCAGATCGTCGCCGCGCAGATGACCACGCCGCCAATCAGCGTGCTCTTGCTCGGCACGTCGGCAAACACCATCCAGCCGATCAGCGAGGCCCACACCAGGTCGAGGAACTTCACCGACTGCGTCGACGAGATGTCGGCGATGTGGAACGAGCGTGTCAGGCAATAGTGGCCCAGGCTGCCGAGAAAACCGCACAGCACGAAGCCGCCCCACTGCAGCGCGGTCGGCGTTTGCCAGTGCAGCAGCGCCAGCGGCAGGCTGAACAGCGTCACGGTCAGCGACTGCCACACCACGATCACGCCGGTGGTCTCGTAGCGCGTGAGCCCCTTGGTGAGCAGGAAAGAGGCCGCGAACATCGGTGCCGAGGCCAGCATCACCAAGTTGTAGAAGCCGCCGCTGCCGCTGAGCTTGGGGCCGACGACGATGAGCACCCCCGCCAAGCCGATGCCCGCGGCCAGCCAGCGCTCCCAGCGCATCGGCTCCTTGAAGAAGATGTAGGCGCCGATCATGATGAAGATCGGCCCGGTGAAGCCGATGGCCGTCATGTCGGCCAGTGGAATCTGCGGCAGTGCCGTGAACCACAGGCACAGCCCCACGGTGTGGAACGCACCGCGCAGGAACTGCCCGCTCACGCGCTTGGGCCGGTAGGCCGCCAGGCCATGGCGCCACAGCAGTGGCAGAAGCACCAGCACGCCGAAGAAGTAGCGCAGGAACTGCGACTGGAACGGGTCGAGTTGCAGCGTCAGCCCGCGCATCAGCGCGTTGAGCACGCTGAACACCAGCCCTGCGGCGGCCGACCACAGCAGCCCCTTGACGACTGGGTCGAGCCGGTTGAGCCGATGGCCGGCGAGCGCAAGGCGGCGTTGCAGCGGCGTGCGCGGATCCTTCGGCGGGGTCAGGACGGCGGTCATCTGCGGCCCCTGCTTGGGGCGAGACGGCTGTCGACGTAAGCGCGCATGACCCGATTGTCGTCGCTGGCATAGGCTTGCTGCGTCACCATCATGACAGCGCGCACACACCTGGCTTCGCCCAATGCAGGCCATGACCCCGCCAAGGCAAGGGTCCCCACGCGCGTTGAGAATGTGCGCGCTGCAACCCTCGAGACCGTCCATGACGACGGCCGACGCGCAGTGGCAGTTCCACAACTTAGCCAGGCCCTGATACAAGGACAAGGCGACATGGGCATGACCCCGGCCACTTTGCGCAGCGCGCGCTGGTTCGCACCCGACGACCTGCGCTCGATGGGCCACCGCTCGCGCCTGATGCAGATGGGCTACGGCGCGGCCGACTGGGCCGGCAAGCCGGTGATCGCGATCGTCAACACCTGGTCCGACATCAACCCCTGCCACACGCACTTCAAGCAGCGCGTCGAGGACGTGAAGCGCGGCGTGCTGCAGGAGGGCGGCTTCCCGCTGGAGCTGCCGGCGATGTCGCTGTCCGAGCCGATCGTCAAGCCCA
>DASQFA010000500.1:0-2965 GCA_035633375.1 Rubrivivax sp. | reverse complement strand
CCACCGAGGCCGAGATCAGTGCGGTGATCGTGTTCCTGCTTTCGCCCGGTGCGGCTTTCGTCACCGGCATCACCGTGCCCATCGACGGCGGCGCACCGTTGGGGCACGCCGTCTTCCCGACCCAGGACCACGACCGATCGGTGCCTTTCGAAGGCTTTCACCGCGCGGTCACGCCCGAGGCCTTGAAATGAGGGTGTCGCCGCGCCACCCGAAGGCAGGTGCATGCGTGCTCGGCCGCAGGCTCGCCGGCGCGAGCCTGCCGCAATGGGGCGGCGTCGGCTTCGGCCGGCAGGGGGCGCGGGCATTGCCCGATGCGCGCGTCGCCGGCAGCGGCGCCGGCCCGAACGCGCCGATGCCCGCGAACGCCTGCGCACTCGAAGGCAGCTCGCCGGGGTTCTTGCCATGAGCAGCTTGCTGCTACGCCACGACGCGTGCGTGCTGCATCTCACGCTGAACCGTCCCGAGCAGCGCAATGCCATGTCGATGGAAATGGTGAGCGAACTGCGCGAAGCGCTGGCCGCGGCGCAGGCCGATGGCCGCACGCGAGCGGTCGTGCTGCGTGGCGCCGGCGGACACTTCTGCGCCGGCGCCGACCTGGCCGACATGGCGCGAGCGCGTGCCGGCACCGGCGGCGACGCGCTGGTGGCGATGAGCGCGGCCTTCGGCGAGCTGTGCGCGGCCGTCTCCAATAGCGGGCTGGCGACGGTGGCCGTGCTCGAAGGCACGGTCATGGGCGGCGGTTTAGGCCTGGCCTGCGTGGTGGACGTGGCCATCGCTGCCAGCACGGCGGTGTTCAGGCTGCCCGAAACCTCCATCGGCCTGGTGCCGGCGCAGATCGCACCCTTCCTGGTCGAGCGGCTCGGCTACAGCGTCGCCAAGCGCCTGGCCGTGACGGGGGCCACGCTAGATGCGCAGGCAGCCCTCGACCTGCGCTTGGTGCACGAGGTGCACGCCAACAGTGCGCTGCCGAACGCGCTGGACAAGACTCTGCAGCAGATCCTGCGCTGCGCGCCCGGCGCCATCGCGCAGACCAAGGCCCTGCTGGCGCGCTCGCGCTGGGTCGAGGGCAGCGCGTTGGTGCAGGAAGCCGCTCGCGTGTTCGCGCAGGCGGCACAGGGGCCGGAAGGCATCGAAGGCACCGAGGCCTTCCTGGCCAAGCGCAAGCCGGCGTGGGCGTCGGGCTGAGTTCGGACCGAGCGAGTGCCTGCGCACTCGCGCGTGCTGAACGAGGGCCCGGCCCCTGTGCGGGTCGGGCTGAGAGCTTCGGGCACGCCGCTGTCGCTGATGAGCGGTGCAAGACCACCGGGCTCCAAGCCGGCCCTGCCCTTAGCATGCGCTGCATGACTGAGACATCCGCCGTGCGGCGCAGCGCCGCTGAACAACTGAAACTGCATGCCGCGCTGACCGAACTGTGGGAGCAGCGCCTCACCTTCAACCGGCTGCTCGGCCTGAAGGTGCAGTCGCTCGACCCGGGGGACGTGCGCATCGGCTTGCGGATGCGGCCCGAACTGGTCGGCCACTACAACTATGGCCGCTTGCATGGCGGCGTGATCAGCGCTTCGCTCGACGCGCTGGCCGGCCTGGCGCTGATGGTGGCGCTGGGCGAAAAGCATGGCGACGAGAGCGCCGACGAGGTGATGCACCGCTTCGGCCGCATGGGCACCATCGACCTGCGCGTCGATTTCCTGCGCCAGGGCATCGGCAGCCACTTCACCGGCCATGGGGAAGTCACCCGCCTGGGCGGGCGCATCGGCTCGACGCAGATGCGTCTGGTCAACGAGCAGGGCACGCTGATTGCCACGGCGGCCGCGTCCTTCGTCGTTTCCTGAGTGAGGACGCGCGCACAGCCTGCGCGTCCCCAGTGCGGATGATCCGGCCGCTGTCGCGGCAGCCGGTGAAGGACTGCCGAGCCTAGAATCTACAAGTGTTCTCGCAAGATGAAAACAGAAGTCAAAAAGGGGCAGGAAGTGACGAGTCGAGTCACGGTATGCAGCGGTCGGCGGGTTGCGCTCAAGCAGGAAGTGCCTGCGCCTGGCGCCGCCGCAGCCAGGCGATGGCCCATAGCCTGGCGCCGTCTGTGCGCGGCGTCACTCGCCGCCAGCTTGCTGCTGGCCGCCGGCACGGCGGCCCATGCGCACGAATCCGAGCAATACACGCTGCCGGCTGGCCGCGACTTCGCCGACCTGGGCCCGTTGCTGTCGCACAGCGTGCTTTCGGCCATCCGCGGTGCAGTGGCCGACACCAACGCGGCCATCGACCAGGCACTGGAGTCGAACGCCTCGCCCTGGCAGTTGCAGAACCTGCAGTCGGGCGACTATGTAGCCGCCCAGGTGTGGGGCCGGCTTTTCGCCACCTTCCCGGCCAACGAAGTGCTCGACCTGGGCCTGATCAGCGGAACCACTCGCGCGATGTACCCCGGCCTGGTGACGATGTACCGTCCGGTCGAATCGATTTACGACGACCCGTTGCTGCTGATCGATCTCAGCAAGCCGGTGCGCGCCTTGTTCCGCGCCGGCACTGTCAGCGCCGGCGGCGTGCTCTTCGGCACCGACAAGATCATCCACTTCATCAATCTCGGCCGCATCTACCACTCGCGCTATCTCGACGCGCTCGGACGAGGCCTGAGCGAGCCGGATGCGATGCAGCACGCGGTGCGCTCCACCTCGAGCAACCCGCTGTTGTCCGAGGACGGGATGCTGGGGCTTTTCACTACCGGCATCCATTCCAACGGCGACCTGGCAGCCGACTATGCGGGGCTGAAGTTCTATCGCAACCTGACCGAAAGCGTGCGCATCGGCGTGCTGCAGTTGCCGCCGATGCTGCAGCGCGACGGGCCGCACTGGCGCGTGGTGATCAGGCACGAAGCCATGGCCTTCACCGTCTTCGTCACGCCGCACTGGAACGAGGTGCTCAATCCGAACACCTACCTGTCCTACGTGGGCGAACGTGTGCGCAGCCTCATCGG
>DASQFA010000499.1:0-4051 GCA_035633375.1 Rubrivivax sp. | reverse complement strand
GTCCCGGTGCTCGGTGGCGGCATGGCGCTGTGGCGCGAAAAGCTCTTCGCCGGCATGCACCGCAATGCCGCCGCGGCGGCCGACTTCCTCAACCTGCCGGCGAACCGCATCGTCGAGCTCGGTTCCAAGGTAGAAATATGACCGCCGCAACGCAGCGGCGCCGCTTCGCCTGGAGCGGGGGCGAAACCGCGCCGGGCGGGCGCCTGCGCGCGCGAGTGGCCGGCGCGCGCCTACCGGCATGCAGGCCGATCGGCCTGATGCGCGGCGCGGCAGAGACCGTTGCGCGGCGGCCGCTCGATCGTCGCGGGTGGCGCGCACCGCTTGATGGACGCTGAACGCCTGGCGGCGAACGGCCCGGCCCGTCGTTCGTTCTGGCGCGACCTGTCGCTCCCGGCCCTGGTTGCCGGCTTCGTGGCCGTGCTCGTGGGGTTCACCAGCTCGGTGGTCATCGTCTTCGCCGCGGCGCAGGCGCTGGGCGCCACGCCGGCACAGACCACCTCCTGGATGTGGGCGCTGGGCCTGGGCATGGGTGCCACCTCGATCGGCCTGTCGCTGTGGTACCGGCAGCCGGTGCTGACGGCCTGGTCCACACCAGGCGCGGCGCTGCTGGCCGGCACCAGCGGCGTGTCCATGGGCGAGGCCATTGGCGCCTTTGTCGCCTGCGGCGCGCTGATCGTGCTGGCCGGTGCGACGCGCGCCTTCGAGCGGGTGATGGACCGCATCCCGCAGGCCATTGCCGCGGCACTGCTGGCCGGCGTGCTGGCGCGCTTCGGCCTGGACGCGGTGGGTGCGGTGAAGACCGCGCCGCTGATGGTGTGCGTGATGACGGGGGTCTTCCTGGTCGGGCGCCGCGCCTGGCCGCGCTATGCCGTGCCGGGCGTGCTGCTGGCCGGCATCGCGGTGTCCTGGGTGCAGGGGCGTTTGCATGGCGCCGCCATCGTCTGGGACATGGCCCTGCCGGTGTGGACCACCCCGGTGTTCAACGTCGGCACGCTGGTCGGCGTGGCCTTGCCGCTGTTCGTCGTGACCATGGCCTCGCAGAACCTGCCGGGCGTGGCCGCGCAGCGCGCGGCGGGCTATGCCACGCCGGTGTCGCCGAGCATCGCCGTCACCGGCCTGGCCAGCGTCGCACTGGCGCCGTTTGGCGGTTATGCCTTCAACCTGGCGGCCATCACCGCGGCCATCTGCATGGGCCGCGAGGCGCATGAAGACCCGGCGCGCCGCTACGTGGCCAGCGTGGCGGCGGGTGTGTTCTACGTGGCGCTGGGCGGGGTCGGCGGTGCGGTGGTCGGCCTGTTGAACGCCTTTCCGCGCGAACTGGTGCTTGCAGTGGCCGGGCTGGCTTTGCTGGGCACGATCGCCGGCGGGCTGGCCGCGGCGCTGAAGGACGAGACGCATCGCGATGCGGCTGGGCTGACCTTCCTGGTGACGCTGTCGGGCATCACGCTGGGCGGCATCGGCGCGGCCTTCTGGGGCGTGCTTGCCGGCAGCGCCGCGCTGATGGTGCAACACTACCGCTCCCGCGCCCACCGCTGAGCCTTTTGCGCTCGGCCGACTATCGTGAACCTGCTGTTCGTTGCCGACCCGCTGGAAAGCTTCAAGCCCTACAAGGATTCCACCTTCGCGATGATGCGCGAGGCCGCCGCGCGCGGCCATGGCCTGTGGGCCTGCGAGCCGGCGCAGCTGCACTGGAAGCGCGGCGCGCCGGTGCGCGCGCGGGTGCGCGGGTTGCGGCTCACCGGCGCGCTGGACGACTGGTTCGAGGACAGCGACGCCGAACAGCGTGCGCTGGCCGAGTTCGACGCCGTGCTGATGCGCAAGGACCCGCCTTTCGACAGCGAGTACTTCTACGCCACGCACCTGCTGCAGCGCGCCGAGGCCGATGGCGCGCGCGTCTTCAACTCGCCGCGTGCGTTGCGCGACCACCCGGAAAAGCTCGCCATCCTCGAGTTTCCGCAGTTCATCGGCCCGACGCTGGTGACGCGCAGCGCCGACGACGTGCGTGCCTTCCATGCCGAGCATGGCGACATCATCCTCAAGCCGCTCGACGGCATGGGCGGCATGGGCATCTTCCGCGTGGGCGCGGATGGCTTGAACCTGGGCAGCATCACCGAGACGCTGAACCGCGGCGGCGCGCAGACGATCATGGTGCAGCGCTACCTTCCGGAAATCGTGAAGGGCGACAAGCGCATCCTGGTGATCGGCGGCGAGCCGGTGCCGTTCTCGCTGGCGCGCATTCCGCAGGGCAGCGAGATCCGCGGCAACCTGGCCGTGGGCGGCAAGGGCGTGGCCATGCCCTTGAGTGAGCGCGACCGCGAGATCGCGGCGTCGATCGGCCCGCTGCTGGCGCAGCGCGGGCTGCTGCTGGTGGGACTGGACGTGATCGGCGACTGCCTCACCGAGATCAACGTCACCAGCCCGACCTGCTTCCAGGAGATCGCGCAGCAGACCGGCTTCGACGTGGCGCGCATGTTCGTCGATGCGCTGGAGTTCGCGCCGGCAGCGGCCTGAGTCAGCCCGTCGGTTGCAAGTTCGACTCGACGACTCCAGCTTCGGCGCACCACGCGCCGACGCTGGTTCAAGCAGCGACGGCGGAAATCCGTCACGAGCGCCGATCCCCGGCGGGCTGGGGATGCCGGTGTTCATGCCGACAATCCTGACAACCCTTTGTCTGCGGCCCATGAGCGACCGAACATTCCCCCCTCCTGCATCGATCCCGCTCGAGCTGCCGCGACGTATCCTGGTCTGGGTGTTCCTGGCCATCAGCGCCTGGTACCTGTGGTGGCGGGCCGGCACGCTCAATCCCGAAGCGCCAGTGTTCTCGGCCGTGGTCTACGGCGCCGAGCTGTTCGGCGTGGCCACCACGCTGTTGCACCTTTTCATGTGCGGGCGCCTGACGGTACGCAGCGCGCCCGCGCCGCGCGCGGGTCTGCGTGTCGACGTGTTCGTGCCGAGCTACAACGAATCGGTCGAGCTGGTGCGCAAGACCCTGCTTGCGGCCCGGGCCATGGACTACCCGCACACCACCTGGCTGCTCGACGACGGCCGGCGTGCCGAAATGCAGGCGCTGGCGCAGCAGCTGGGCTGCCGCTATCTGGCGCGCGCCGACAACGCGCATGCCAAGGCCGGCAACCTGAATCACGGCCTGGCCCACAGCGACGCCGAGCTGGTCGTGATCTTCGATGCCGACCATGCACCCCGGCGCGACTTCCTCGTCAAGACCCTGGGCTACTTCGAGGATGCGGCGGTGGGCTTCGTGCAGACGCCGCAGGACTTCTACAACCTCGATTCCTACCAGCACCGCCGGCGCGGGGCGGGCGGTGCGGTGTGGACCGAACAATCGCTGTTCTTCCGCGTCATCCAGCGCGGCAAGGACTACTGGAACGCGGCCTTCTTCTGCGGCAGCTGCGCGATCGTGCGGCGCAGTGCGCTCGATGCCATCGGCGGCTTTGCCACGGGCACCGTCACCGAGGACCTGCACACCTCGATACGGCTGCATGCCAAGGGCTACAAGTCCGTCTATCACGCTGAGGCACTGGCCTTCGGGCTTGCGCCCGAATCGATCGAACCCTTCATCGGCCAGCGCGTGCGCTGGGGCCAGGGCGCGATGCATGTCTGGCGCATGGAAGGCCTGCTGCGCCACCGCGGCCTGAGCTGGGCCCAGCGCCTCAACTACCTGGCCTCGGTGCTGACCTACTTCGACGGCTGGCAGAAGGCCGTGTTCTACATCGCACCGGTGATCGTGCTGCTGACGGGCACATTGCCCATGCTCACCACCACACCGGATTTCCTGTGGCACTTCGTGCCCTATTACCTGCTGACGTTCTGGGTCTTCGAGGAAGTGGGCCGCGGCTATGGCCGCAGCATCTACATCGAACAGTACAACATGGCTCGCTTCGCGGCCTTCGCATGGGCCACGCTGGCCTGGGTAGCGCCGAAGATGAAATTCCGCGTCACCTCGAAGGGCGCGTCATCACGCGCGGCAGCGCGCTTCATGGCGCCTCAATGGGTGGTCATGGCGCTGAACTTCACCGCCATCCCGGTGGCCGTC
>DASQFA010000498.1:0-6592 GCA_035633375.1 Rubrivivax sp. | reverse complement strand
CGGTTCTCGCCTTCGACCCAGAAACGCCGGTACTGCAGGTTGGGCAGCCAGCGGCGCTTGGTTTTGTTGTTCGCGTGGGAGACGTTGTTTCCCACCATCGGGCCTTTGCCCGTGACCTGACAGACGCGTGCCATTTCACACCTCTCCGTTCCGTGTTGCCGACTTTGGCAAAGCTGCAAAGTATAGCTCAGGCGTCCTGTTCCGCGGCGCGCTGCGAATCCGGCGAGACGCTGCGGTCGATGTCGCGCTGTTGTTGGGCCGTGTGGCCGTGTGGTCGAGAGCCAGACCGCGGACCTTGGGTTCAGTGTCGCGTCCGAGGCCGCTGAGATGCAGCCCAGCCAACCTTCGCTGCCGCCATTCCCGCCCTCGAGGCGGGGGGGGTTCAACGCGTGTGCCAGAAGCGCCGATGCAGCGCCGCGATCTCCTCTTCGACCTCGGCAAAGGGCCCCCATACGCGCAGCGCCTTCTGTCCGCGAGCGAAGACCTCCCGGCAGGGCAGGTCGAGCGTCGGATTCTCGGCGTGGTTGCCGGTGAGTTGCAGCAGCCGCTGTTCGCTCATGCCGTAGACCAACCGGCCGATATGGGCCCAGTACTGCGTTCCGGCACACATGGCGCAGGGTTCCACAGTGGTGTAGAGCGTGCAGTCCCACAGCATGCCGGGTGCGAAACTGCGCGCAGCCTCGCGTGCAAGCACGCTTTCGGCATGGTTCACGCTGTCCACGTTGCGTTGTTCCAGCAGCAGTGTCTCGCCGTCGGGCGCCACCAGCAGCGCACCAAAAGGGTGGTGCCCGGCGTCCATGGCGGCTTGGGCCACCGCGTTGGCGCGGCGCAGGTGGCGAAGCATCTGCTCGAGCGTGGGTTCGTCGCCCAATCGAGACGGCCGCGCCATGACGCTCAATGGTTGCCCGATCCACGGTGTGCCCAGGCGGTGGTGCGCTTCTCGATCACCGAGAACAGCTCGTACATGGCCATGGCCATGATGCCCACCATCATCAGGCCGGAGAAGGCCAGGCCCATCTGCATCGAGCTGCCGGCCGAGATGAGCAGGTAGCCGATGCCTTCGTTGGAGGCGACCATCTCCGACACGGTGGTGCCGACGAAGGCCAGCGTGATGGCCACCTTGAGCGAGCCGTAGAAGTAGGGCATCGAGCGCGGCAGCCCCACCTTGGTGAGCACGTCCCAGCGCTTGGCGCCCAGCACGCGCAGCACGTCTTCGAGTTCCGGCTCCAGCGTGGCCAGGCCCGTGGCGATGTTCACCATGATCGGGAAAAAGCTGATCAGGAACGCGGTCAGGATCGCCGGGCCGGCGCCGATGCCGAACCACACCACCAGGATCGGCACGAAGGCCGCCTTGGGCAGGGCGTTGAAGCCGGTCATCAGCGGGTACATGGCGTTGTAGGCCAGGCGCGAGCTGCCCATCAGGAAACCCAGCAGCACGCCCACCACGATGGCGATGCCGAAGCCCACCATCGTCACCCAGAAGGTGCGCCATGAATGGCCCAGGATGGTCCAGCGGTGCTCCCAGGTCTGTTCGGCGATGCGTGCCGGGCTGGGAAAGATGAACTCGCTGACGTTGAAGGCGGTGCACAGCAGCTGCCACAGCGCGATGGTGACCACCAGCAGGATCAGCGGTGCGTAACGTTCCAGGCTCTTGCTCATGATTGCACCGTGCGCGCTGCGCGCCCTTGGACGCGGCGCCAGCAAGCCCCTGCGGGCGGAAGCGCGGGGCTCATTGCGCCACCCCTACGGAAATGGCGCCGACGGGTTTGCGCATCGCGCCGATGTGGCCGCGCAGCTCATGCACGATGTCGGTGAACTGTGCCGTGTAGGTGATCTCCAGGTCGCGCGGGCGCGGCAGGTCGATCTCGCGCTTGACGACGATGCGCCCCGGGCTCTTGCTCATGACGTACACCGTGTCGGCCAGGAACACGCTCTCGCGCAGGTCGTGCGTGACCAGGATGACGTTGAACTTCTGCGCCGACTGCAGGTCGCGCATCGCGCACCACAGCTCCTCGCGCGTGAACGCGTCGAGTGCGCCGAAGGGCTCGTCCAGCAGCAGCATCTTCGGCTCGTGCACCAGCGCTCGGCAGATGCTGGCGCGCTGCTGCATGCCGCCCGACAGTTGCCATGGGAACTTGTCCTCGTAGCCGCCCAGGCCCACGCTTTGCAGCAGCTTGCGCGCCTTGTCGACATACTCGTCGCGCTTGGCGCGGAAGTTCGATCGGTAGGGCTCGACGATCTCCAGCGGCAGCAGCACGTTGTCGAGCGTGGTGCGCCAGGGCAGCAGGCTCGGCGCCTGGAAGGACATGCCGCTGATCTTGAGTGGCCCGGTGACGGGCTGGCCGTCGATGTGGATGCTGCCCTTGCTGGGCATGTTCAGGCCCGTGGTGAGCTTCATGAAGGTGCTCTTGCCGCAGCCCGAAGGCCCGACGATGGCGATGAACTCACCCTGGTTCACCTGCAGCGTGATGTCTTCCACCGCAAACTGGCCCTTGGCCAGCAGTTCCTTGTTGTAGGCCAGCCAGACGTTGCGGAAATCTACGAAGTGGCTCATGGCATGGAGTTCTCGGGGTCCAACGGGGATGCATCAAACATAGCAACTGTTGCGCCAGCATGCGATGCAGCCTCGCGCAGCCATGCGGCGCGGAGATAATGCGCCGGCCATTTTGCCGTCATCATTCTGCTTCGCCGACTTCCATGACCTTCGCAAGAACGCCGGCCATTCTTCTTGTTGTGGCGCTTGGTGTCGCGCCATTCATGGCGCAGGCGCAGGGCGGCAGCCCCGCAGCCAGCACCGCAGCTGACACCGGCAAGTCCGAGGACTTCTGGCGACTGGTGATGTCGCCGTACACCTATCACTACAGCAACGACCCCGACCATGAGCCGGTCTACGCGATCGGGCTGGAGCGCCAGCGCAGCGACAAGTGGTACTGGGGCGCCACGTATTTCAGCAACTCCTTTGGCCAGCCCAGTGGCTATGTCTACGTGGGGCAAACCTACGGCAACCTGTTTTCGATCGAGCCACTTTTTGCACAGTGGTCGGTCGGCCTGTTGTACGGCTACAAGGATCCCTACGAAGACAAGGTACCGTTCAACACCAACGGCTTCTCGCCCGGTGCGGTGCTCAGCCTGGGCTGGCGGTTCACGCGCGAGTTTTCCACGCAGCTCAACTTCCTGGGCACTGCCGCCTTGCAGTTCCAGCTGTCCATCGACTTTCGCTGAGGCCTACTTCTTCACCACCGCGAAGATGTTGCGCTCGGCCTCGCTGGGCAGAAAGCTGCCGTTCCAAACCGTCGCCGGGTTGATGCGTTCCTTGGTGGCGAAGGCGTCCGACACTTGGCTGGCCATCAGGCTCAGGCGCGGTGCCAGCGCATTGCCGAAGCCTTCGGCCTTGGCATCCGGCGTCAGCACGGTGGCATCCAGCGCCAGCTTCAGACGGCGCAGCTCCAGCTCTTCATTGATGATGCCGTCGCGTGCCTTGACTGTCGCCACTGCGGCCTTGGGGTCGGCCACCACGTCCTTCACGCCCTTGCTGAAGGCCCTGAGAAAGCGCTTCACGGCCTCGGGGTTCTTCTTCAGGAACTCTTCGCCGACGATGATGACGTTGCCGTAGAGCTTTACGCCGTACTGCGGGTAGGGCAGCACGACGATCTCCTCGGCCTTGATGCCGCGCGCCTCGAGGTTGAGCACCGAGGTAAAGGAGAAGCCGGTGATGGCATCGATGTCGCCGCGCACCAGCATGGTCTCGCGCAGCGGCGGGTCCATCGAGGTCCAGGCCACGCTACCCACGTTGTTGGCCTTGGCAAAGATCGGGAAGGCCTTGCGCCCGGCGTCGAACACCGGCGCACCGAGTTTCTTGCCGTTCAGGTCAGCCGGGCTCTTGATGCCGCTCTTCTTCAACGCCATGACCGCCGCAGGCGTGTTGTTGTAGACCATCATCACCGCCACCGGCTTGTTCGGCACGGTCGGGTTGTTGGCCGTGAACTCCATCAGCGCGGCCAGGTCGGCAAAGCCCATGTCGTAGGCGCCCGAGGCCACGCGCGTGACCGTGCCGCCCGAGCCGTTGCCGGCATCGACCACCACGTTCAGGCCCTCGGCCTTGAAGTAGCCCTTGGCCACCGGCACCAGGAACAGCGCCGCCGGGCCTTCGAAGCGCCAGTCGAGCTGGAACTTGACCGTGGTTTCCTGCGCCTGCGCCGCGGGCAGCGCCAAGGCAGTCAGGGCGGCGGCGGCCAGTGCCGCCAGGCCGCGGCGACGGGTGAAGGGCATGAATTGCATCGTGACTCCAGGGGTGGTTGGGGTGCCGGCTCGCCGGCTCGACTGCCGGCGTCATTCTTGGACAGCAAATTCTGTGCGCGGTCTATGCACCAGGGGAATGGGGGCAAGCACTCATGTGGTGCGATGTTCAGCTCAGCAGGTCGAACAAGGTGCGTGCCACCACCTTCGTGGCGCGCCGCAGGTCTTCCAGCTGGATGTGTTCATCGGCGCGCTTGGCATTGCTTTCCAGCACCGTGCGCGGCCCGCAGCCGTACAGCGCGGCCGGGATGCCCTGTTCGCAATACAGCCGTGCATCGGTATACAGCGGGGTGCCCGAGGCCCCGATGTGCTCGCCGAACACGGCGCTGGCGTTACGGCACAGTGCCTGCACCAGGGCTTGGTTGCCGGGCAGCGGCTTGAGCGCGTGGGCCAGCAGGATGCGCCGGACATCGACGCTCACCCCCGGGCTGCCGGCCACCGCCTCGGCGATGATGTGCCGCAGCGTGGCTTCCACCTCGGCCGGGTTTTCCTCGGGGATCATGCGCCGGTCGAGCTTGAGCACCACCTTGCCCGGCACCACGTTGGTGTTGGTGCCGCCGGTTATGGTGCCCACGTTCAGGTAGGGGTGGGTGATGCCGGGCACCGCGCTCTTCACCTGCTTGTAGAGCGTGTTCTGCTGGTACAGCGCATTCAGCACCTGGGTGGCAGCCTGCAGCGCGTCCACCGCGGTGTCGGGTACGGCGGCATGGCCCGTCTTGCCGTGCACGGTGACTTCCATCTGCAGGCAGCCGTTGTGCGCGGTCACCACCTGATAGCTGAAGGCAGCGGCGAGCAGCAGATCGGGCTTGGTGAGCTTGTGCCGCAGCAGCCAGCCCGGGCCGAGCTCGCCGCCGAATTCTTCGTCGTAGGTGAAGTGCAGCTCGACGCCGCCACGCAGCCGTGCCAGCGGCTGCCCACCCGGTTCGAGCGGTGCCTTCAGCGACTCGAGCGCACGCACCGCGAAGGTGTAGGTCGAAAAGTCGCACTTGCTGACTGCCGAGGCGCGGCCGTAGAGCTTGCCGTCGACCACCTCGCCGCCATAGGGGTCGTGCGTCCAGCCTTCTCCGGGCGGCACCACGTCGCCGTGGGCGTTGAGCGCGATGGTCGGCCCATCGCCATAGGGGCGACGCACGATCAGGTTGGTGATCGACTGCAACCCGTAGTCCTTGACCACATCGGCCGGCACCGGGTGCTTCTCGACCTCGAAACCGAAGGCCTGCAGCAGCCCGGCCGTGACTTCGGCATGCGGCGCGTTGTTGCCCGGCGGCGTGTCGGTGGGCACGCGCACCAGCGCCTGCAGGAACTTCACCTGCTCGTCGAAGTGCGCGTCGACCCAGGCGTCGAGGGCAAGGTAGGGTGCTTGGTTCATGGCATTTCCGTGGCGAGATCTTGCAGCAGGTTCTGGAAGGCGCGCACGCACAGGTCGGTGTCGTGGTTGGTAATCGATTCCAGCGGGTTGTGGCTGATGCCAGCGTTTTGGCCGCGCATGAAGAGCATGGCCTGGGGCATCAGCTCGTGCAGCTTCATCGCGTCGTGGCCGGCGCCGCTGGGCATGTGGAACAGCGGCAAGCCCAGGCCTTCGACGGCGCGTTCCCAGCGCTTCATCCAGGCCGGATCGCTGGGCGCGGCCGCCGCCCGCACGGTTTCTTCGAGCTTGAAGTGCAGGCCGCGCCGTTCGCACAGCCGCGCCAGTGCGGCGCGCACGTCGTCGACGCAGTTATCGCGCACGGCGTTGGTGGTGGCGCGGATGTCCAGGCTGAACTTGCAGCGCCCCGGCACCACGTTGATCGAGCCGTTGGGCACCTCCAGCATGCCCATCGTCGCCACCAGGTGGGGCAGGCTGGCGCCGCGCTTTTCCAAGTACAGCGCCAGCTCGGCCGTGGCCGTCGCGGCGTCGCGGCGCCGGTCCATCGGCGTGGTGCCGGCATGGCTGGCCATTCCCACGATCTCGCCCAGGAAGCGCGCGTTGCCGTTGATCGAGGTGACGATGGCCAGCGGCAGGTCCATCTCGTTCAGCACCGGGCCCTGCTCGATGTGCACCTCGACGAAGCCCAGGTAACGTGCCGGGTCGCGCTGCAGCTTGGGGATGTCGTCGATGCACAGGCCGGCGTGAACCATCGCCTCGCGCATGCTGATGCCATCGGCATCTTTCTGTTCCAGCCAGTGCATGTCGAAATGCCCGGTCAGCGCACCGGAGCCCAGGAACACCGCCTTGTAGCGCTGGCCTTCCTCCTCGGCGAAGCCCACCACCTCGATACCGAAGGGCAGCCGCTTGCCGCTGCGCTGCAGCTCCCGA
>DASQFA010000497.1:0-8374 GCA_035633375.1 Rubrivivax sp. | reverse complement strand
GCTCCGTGAAAAAGTCCGATTTGCTCAACCAGTTGCGCATCGACCGCAGCGCCCCGGCGGCGGGGTCGGGCACCCGCACGCCGCTGGTCCTGGGCGTGGTGCTGGCGGTACTGGTGGTCGTGGGGGTGGCGGCGTATTTCCTGGGTCGCGATCCTGCCCTGGTGGTCGAGACGGCAGTGGTGCGTACGCTGGCCTCGCAAACGACGCAGGCCTCGGTGCTGGATGCCACCGGTTACATCACCGCACGACGCCTGGCCACGGTGTCGGCCAAGATCACCGGCCGCGTGCAGACGGTGCTGATCGAAGAGGGCATGCGCGTCGAGCAGGGCCAGGTGCTGGCGACGCTGGAAGACGTCGACGCCAAGGCGCAGCGCGCCCTTGGCGCCGCAAGACTCGAATCCACCCGCTCGCAGCTGGCCGAGATCCGCACCAATCTGGCCAATGCCGAGCGCGAAGCCGAGCGCCAGCAGGGCCTGGCCGAGCGCAAGCTGGTCAGTGCGCAGGCTATCGATGCGGCCAACACCCAGGCCGCGGCCCTGCGTGGGCGTCTGGCGTCCGCACAGCGCGAGGTGCAGGTCGCCGAACGGTCGCTGCAGATCCTCGATCTGGATGTGGACAACACCATCGTGCGCGCGCCGTTCTCCGGTGTGATCACGGTCAAGGCCGCGCAGCCGGGCGAGATCATCTCGCCGCTGTCGGCCGGCGGCAGCTTCACCCGCACCGGCATCGGTACCATCGTCGACATGGACTCGCTGGAGATCGAAGTCGACGTCAACGAGAACTTCATCGGTCGCGTGCAGCCCGCGCAGCCGGTCGAAGCAACCTTGAATGCGTATCCGGACTGGAAGATTCCCGCCGAGGTGATCGCGATCATCCCCACCGCCGACCGCAGCAAGGCCACGGTCAAGGTGCGCATCGCGATCAAGCTCAAGGACGCGCGCATCGTGCCCGACATGGGCGTGCGGGTCGCTTTTCTCGACGAAAACAAAGCGGATGCCGGACCGACCGAGCCGCCGAAAGGCGTGCTGGTTCCCAAGGCCGCCTTGCGTCGCGAATCCGATCTCGACGTGGTGTATGTGCTCTCCGACGATCGCCTGCGGCGTCAAGCCGTCATCCTGGGCACGCTCAGCGCCGGTGACGCGCGGCAAGTGCTTAGCGGTGTGGTCGCCGGCGACCGCGTGGTCGTCGCGCCGGCCGATGGTTTGGCCGATGGCGCCGCCGCAAGCGTCAAACCCTGAATCGCGGCGTATGAATGCAACACGAGAGGATCGAACGATGAGCGCCATGGTGGAAGTCCGCAACGTTGCCAAGACCTATGAGCGCGGCAAACAGAAAGTGCCGGTGCTCAACGGCCTGAGTCTGTCGATCGCCAAGGGCGACTTCGTCGCACTGATGGGACCCTCGGGTTCCGGCAAGACGACCTTGCTGAATCTGATCGGCGGTCTGGACCAGCCCAGCAGCGGTGAGATCTCGGTCGGCGGCACCCGCATCGACCAGCTCTCCAGCGGCGCGCTGGCCAAGTGGCGCGCTGCCAATGTCGGCTTCGTATTCCAGTTCTACAATCTGATGCCGGTGTTGACCGCGCAGAAGAATGTCGAGCTGCCGCTGCTGCTGACCAATCTGTCGGCCGCGCAGCGCCGGCAGAACGCCGCAGTGGCGCTCAAGCTGGTCGGCCTCGACGACCGCGCCGGCCACAAGCCCAAAGAGCTCTCCGGCGGTCAGGAGCAGCGCGTGGCGATCGCGCGCGCCATCGTGTCCGATCCGCAGATCCTGGTCTGCGATGAGCCCACCGGCGATCTGGATCGCAAGACCGCCGATGAAATTCTCACCCTGTTGCAGCAGCTCAACCGCGATTTCGGCAAGACCATCGTGATGGTCACGCATGACCCCAAGGCCGCCGAGTTCGCGACGCATACGCTGCATCTGGATAAGGGGTTGTTGGCGGAGCAGGTGGCGGCTTGAGTCGGGGGCGAGTGGAATGAAATACCTCAACTTCATCTGGGCCAGCCTGTGGCGCAAGAAGACCCGTGCGGCGTTCACCATCCTGTCGCTGCTGTGCGCGTTCTTGCTGTTCGGGTTGCTGCAGACCATCGGTGCGTTCTTCACCGCGGGCGCGGACTTCGTCGGCGCCTCGCGCCTGATCGTGCAGTCGCGGGTGTCGTTCACCGATTCGCTGCCGGAGCGGCTCAAACCGCAGATCGAGAGCGTGCCGGGTGTGGCTGCGGTGCATCACGACCAGTGGTTCGGCGGTATCATCGGCGACAACACGCAGGCGATCTCGTTCGCCTCCAATCCGCGCAGCTTGCGCGTGGTGTATCCCGAATGGGTGATGCCCGATGCGCAGTGGGACGCGTTCGCCAATACCCGTACCGGGGCCATCGTCGGCCGCAAGATCGCCGATCAGTACGGCTGGAAGGTGGGCGACAAGCTGCCGCTGAAGTCCAACATCTTTCCGCAAAAGGACGGGTCGATGGCATGGAGCTTCGACATCGTCGGCATCTACGACGGCAAGGACTCGAACTGGCAGGCGCAGACTACGCAGATCTTCCTCAATTGGGATTACTTCAACGAGGCCAACCAGTTCGGGCAGGGTTCCGCCGGGGTGTTCGCCGTGTTGCTGGAGAATGCCGATCGCGCCAACGAGGTCGCGCAGTCGATCGACAAGCTGTTCCTCAATTCGCCGGATGAAACCAAGACGCAGAGCGAAAAGGACTTCAACAAGGGGTTCTTCGCCCAGATCGGCGACATCGGCCTGATTGTGCGACTGATCCTGGTCGCGGTGTTTTTCACCATCGTGATCCTGACCGGCAACACGATGGCGCAGGCGATTCGCGAGCGCATTCCCGAAATGGCCGTGCTCAAGACCCTGGGCTTCAGCAACGGCCAGGTGACCGGCCTGGTGCTGGCCGAGGCCGCCGTGCTGTGTTTGATCGGCGGCCTGCTGGGCATGAGTTTGTCCAGTCTTGCCATCATCGGCATGGCCAAGGCCGCGCCGGGATTCTTCGGCTCACTGCCGACCGATCCGGTGATCTGGGTCCAGGGACTCATCGCCATGCTCGCATTGGCATTGGTGGTGGGATTGCCGCCGGCGCTGCGCGCGGGTCGGCTCAAGATCGTCGATGCGCTCGCCGATCGCTGACCGCTAAGGAATCCGTCATGTTCAAGCAGATCTTCCAGGTGGTGGCGATCAACCTGCGCAGCATTCCCCAGCGTCTGGGGTTGTCGCTGGTGATCGTGATCGGCATCGCTGGCGTGGTCGGTGTGTTCACCGCGCTGTTCGCCATGTCGCGCGGCATCGAGGCCACGTTCGGGGCCAGCGGCGATCCGCGCAATGTGATGGTGCTGCGCGGCGGCTCGCCGGCCGAGCTCAACTCCAACGTCGGTTTGGAGACCCTGCAAATTGCCGAGCGCACCGCCGGCGTGCGTCGCGATGCGCAGGGCCAGCCGCTCGCCGCAGGTGAGCTGGTCGTGATCGCGGAGCTGCCGCGCAAGGGCGACACGCTCGGCGCCAATGTGACGCTGCGCGGGGTTACGCCGCAGGCCTTTCCGCTGCGCCCGAATCTGAAGATCATCGCCGGCGTGCCATTTACACCCGGATTGCAGCAGCTGGTCGTCGGCAAGGGCGCCGCGACCCAGTTCGAGGGATTGGATGTGGGCAAGATCGTGCGCCTGCGCGGTGCCGACTGGACCGTGGTCGGGCTGTTCGAGTCCGGCGATTCCTTCGACAGCGAGATTTGGGCGGACGCGGCCACCGCGCAAACCGCCTGGGGCCGCAACAACATCTTTTCCACCGTGCTGGTCGGGCTGGAGTCGCCCGAATCGCTGGAGACCTTTCAGGCCGCGCTGAAGGCCGATCCGCGGGTCAATGTGGAGGTCAAGCGACAGACCGCCTACTTCACCGAACAGACCAAGGCGACCACCGGCGGCATTCGTCTGCTAGGCACCGTGGTGGCGGTGATCATGGGTCTGGGTGCGGTGTTTGCCGCGCTCAACACGATGTACGCCGCGGTGTCCGCGCGCACGCGCGAAATCGCCACCCTGCGCGCGATCGGATTCGCCGGTTTCCCGGTGGTGGTCTCGGTGATGATCGAGGCCATGTTGCTGGCCCTGGCCGGTGGGCTGATCGGGGCCTTCCTGGCTTTCGTGCTGTTCAACGGCATGACCGTATCCACGCTCGGCGGCGGCTTCACCCAGCTGGTGTTCCAGTTCCGCGTCACTCCGGGATTGGTGACCTACGGCGTGGTTATCGCGTTGTTGATCGGCTTTGTCGGCGGACTGTTCCCGGCAGTTCGCGCCGCACGGATGCCGGTAACCACCGCGCTGCGCGCCGCATAGTCAAAGAACAAGTCGAGACTTTCGGATTCACAGATCGTTGCGGTCCTGAAGGAAGGCGATGCCGGGGTCCCGCTAGCGCAGCGGGTGCGCAAGCACGGCATCAGCACGGCGACCTGTGACACTTGGCGGAGGCCAAACCGTCCGGTGGAGTCTGGTTATCGAGCGTCTGCTTGACGGGGGAGCTTACGGCGGTGCTGGTCTCGTTGCTGTCGGTGGGGGAGGGCTTTCGCGCGGTGCTCGGGCTCCTCGGCGGAGTGGTGGGTGGCGTGCTGGTGTACTTCGGCTTGAACGGTTAGCGCGCCACGACGCTCAACTTCGGCAGCTTCAGCCAGCTCACCTGTGCGTTCACCGTGACCCCGCAACTGCTGGTGACCGGCCTCTGGTACTCGCTCATACTCGGACTCGTGGGCGGTCTCCTGCCGGGGATTCGCGCCGCAAGGGTGCCGGTCACGACCGGCTTGAGGGAACTTTAAGCCGATGCCTGGTACGGGTCGCGGCGCCGGGGCACAGGCTCCCAACGCGCGTCCGCTGCAAATGTCGCTGTGGACCGATCGTGAGGTCGGCGTAGCCTGGAACGTGCGCATCAGCCGACGCGCGCGGCGCATGTCGATGCGCGTGTTTCCCGGCGGACGTGTCGAGGTGGTGGTGCCGCAGGGAGCTGGCCTGCCGGCCGTCGAGCGCTTCGTGGCTCGCCATCGCGACTGGGCCGAGCGCCGTTCGAAGGAACTGCTGCAGCTGGCCCCGAAGGCTGTCGAACGCCAACCGGATGCCATCGAACTGCGGCTGCTCGGACGGCACTGGCCGGTCGAGTACGTGCCGGGACGCCGCGTGCGGGTCGAGGAAGCGGACGGCGGGGCACGGTTGCGGGTGCATGCACCAAGCCGCACCGACAAGCACGCCAGCCAGGCGCTCGTGCCGTGGCTCACGCGCATGGCCAGTCACGAGCTCTCGCACCGCCTGCGGCCACTCGCTGCGGAGCTCGACATCGACTACGGCAGGATGACGGTGCGCCGCCAGCGCACGCGCTGGGGCAGCTGTTCGACACGCGGTACGATCAGCCTGAATGTCTGCCTGCTGTTCCAGCGTCCCGACGTGGTCCGTTACCTGATGATCCACGAGCTCTGCCATCGCCGCCACATGAACCACTCCAAGCGCTTCTGGTCGCTGGTGGCTTCGTTCGAGCCGGACTGGAAGCCGCTTGACGTCGAGCTGCTGCAAGGCTGGCGTCAGGTGCCCGCATGGGTGTTTCCATGACATCTGCATCCGATGACGATCGCGCCGGCGCGCGCAAACCCGCACTCGGCGCATGCGTCGCGCTCGAGGGTGAGAGCATCCACTGGGACCTCGGTGAGTCACTGAGCTACGGCGAGTACCTGCACCTCGACAAGGTGCTCGGCGCGCAGCAGCCGCTTTCGGGTCAGCACGACGAAATGCTGTTCATCGTGATGCACCAGGCGTCCGAGCTGTGGATGAAGCTCTGCGTGCATGAGTTGCAGGCGGCCATCCAGCAGATCCGCGCCGACGACCTGGGTCCCGCCTTCAAGATGCTGGCGCGCGTTTCACGCGTGCAGCAGCAGCTGGCGCAGTCGTGGGACGTGCTCAGCACGATGACGCCCGCCGATTACTCCGCCTTCCGCGACACGCTGGGCAAGTCTTCCGGATTCCAGAGCTTCCAGTATCGGACGCTCGAATACCTGATCGGCAACAAGAACGCGGCGATGATCGAAGTGCATCGACGCACGCCCGTGATCTACCAGCAACTGCATGCGGCCCTGCACAGCCCCAGCCTGTATGACGAAGCGCTGCGCCTGCTGGGCCGTCGTGGCTTTGCGCTACCGGCGTCGCACCTCGAGCGCGATTGGAGCCAGCCCTACGCGGAGCACCCGGAAGTCACGGCAGCCTGGCTGCGCGTGTATCGCAACACCGACGAGCACTGGGACCTGTACGAACTGGCCGAGAAACTGGTCGATCTCGACCAGCGCTTCCAGCTGTGGCGGTTCGCGCACCTGAAAACCGTCGAGCGCATCATCGGCTACAAGCGCGGCACGGGCGGTTCCAGCGGCGTCTCCTACCTGAGCAAGGCCATGGAGCTGCGGTTCTTCCCGGAGCTGTGGAGCGTCCGTACCTCGATCTGACGCGTGTAGAATGCGCGGGTTGCGGGCCATGCCGGCCCGCCCGGGCACAGGTCGATGCAGGAAAGACTCCAGAACATCAACGTCCTCTCGAGCGAGCTGCTGCCGACGCCGGAAGCAGTCAAGCGCGACTTGCCGCTGCCACAGGCGGCGGAGGACTTCGTCTACAGCAGCCGCCAGGCAGTGCGCCGCATCCTCGAGCGCGAGGATCCCCGCCTGTTCGTGGTCGTCGGCCCGTGCTCGATTCACGACCCGCAAGCTGCCCGCGAATACGCCGGGCGGCTGCGCTCGCTGGCGCAGAAGGTCGACAAGACGCTACTGCTCGTCATGCGGGTCTACTTCGAGAAGCCGCGCACGACCGTGGGTTGGAAAGGCCTCGTCAACGATCCCGACATGGACGATTCCTTCCACATCGAAAAAGGCATCCGCATCGCACGCGAACTGCTGCTGCACCTGGCCGCGATCGGCATCCCTGCAGCCACCGAAGCACTCGATCCGATCATGCCGCAGTACCTGTCCGAGCTGATCACGTGGACGGCGATCGGCGCCCGTACCACCGAATCGCAGACGCACCGCGAGATGGCGAGCGGCCTGTCGACGCCGGTCGGCTTCAAGAATGGCACCGACGGTTCGCTGGCCGTGGCGATCAACGCCCTGCAGTCGGTGCGGCATCCGCATCACTTCCTGGGCATCACGCAGCAGGGCCAGTCAGCCGTGTTCCGCACGCGCGGCAACAAGTACGGCCACATCGTCCTGCGCGGCGGCGGCTCCCGCACCAATTACGATTCGGTGAGCCTGGCATTGTGCGAGGGCGAGCTCGAAAAAGCGGGGCTGCCGTCCAACATCGTCGTCGACTGCAGCCACGGCAATTCGAACAAGGATCCGGGGCGGCAGCCGTTGGTCGCGGAAAATCTCGCGAACCAGATCCTCGAGGGCAACCGCTCGCTGGTCGGCTTCATGCTCGAAAGCAACCTGAACTGGGGCAGCCAGCCGCTCAGCAGCGACCGCAGCCAGCTGCAATACGGCGTGTCGGTGACGGACGCCTGCGTGGACTGGGCCACGACCGAGAAGCTGCTGCTGGGGCTCGACGAGCGGCTGCGCTCGGCCCCGCGCTTTGCCAGGGGGCCGGCCGCGGCCTGATCGATCACCAGATCAGGTCGTCGGGAACCACGAAGTCCTTGTAGGCGTCGTCTACCGGCGCCGTTTCGACCTTGTCCGCCGTGTTGACGACGGCGCGCGGTTCGCGCTCCCTGACGCGCTCGCCGATGGCGCTGGGCACCAGTTCATGGTGGCCGTCACAGCGCACGATGGCCAGTTCGCCGCGCACGATGCGCTCCCGCAGCGCGGCGTCGATCGGAATGCGGCCGACCTTGCCGTTGATCGCGAAGTTGAAGTAGTCGTCGCTTTCGGGCTTGGCGATCTTGTTCTGTTCGACCAGCTGGCGGATCTCAGCCCACCGTGCCTTCGCCGCGGCCTTTTCTTCGCGCTTCTTGTTGAGCGCCGCATCCTTCGTGGCCTTGGCCTCGGCCTGCTTCTGCAGCTCGGCCTGGCGCTGTTCCTCGCGGAAGTTGCGGTCCTTCTTGCCGACCTGTTTGCGGTCGGTGAAAGTCTGGCGCTTCTGGCTCTGCTCGGCCTGCTTGACCTGCTTTTCACTGACCAGGCCGGCCTGCAGCAACTGCTCACGCAACGACAAGCCGGTCATGCTGGGAAACCTCGGGTGTCCGGGGAGGGGGCAGGGCCGCGTATGTTACGCAGGCCAGGCAGGGTTGCGAAGCGCAAATCGGGCGCTTTTGGGCAGGAACCCGCCGACACCGCGTTCCGCCGGGCGGTGGACCGGCGTCCCGGCGACTCACGCAATCTGCGTACGGCACTGGCGCTCGCCTCGCGCCATACTTCGTGCCCATGAA
>DASQFA010000496.1:0-21700 GCA_035633375.1 Rubrivivax sp. | reverse complement strand
GAAGCCGGCCTTCATGACCGGCGTCCATTGCTCCAGACCGTCGGCGTTGACCTCGCGCAGCAGCTTGATGTCCATCAGCGCATCGCGGATCTTGACGTTGGCGCCCTTGGGCGAAAGCAGATAGATCTCGTCGCTGTCCTGCGTGGCGCTGGGCGTCAACCTCGCCAGCACCTGTTCGGCGCTGCCGAAGTGCTGGCCGAAGGAACGCCATTCCCAGCGGGGTTTGATCTCAGCCATGGAAAGTACCTCCCTCTTGCGACGACGCCAAAGGCCCGGAACGCCAAGCCGGAAAGCGGCTCGGCGAAATCCAGGCCGCCCTCACTGCTGCTTGCTGCCCTTGATGTTGCCGGCCACGCCGCCGGCAACGGCGCCGACGGCCGCGCCGGTCCAGCCGCTGCCGCCTGCGATGGCCGCAATGCCAGCGCCCGCCGCCGCGCCGATAGCTGCGCCGCTTGCAGTTCCTTGTTGTTGCGGCGTCATGTTCGTGCATCCGGCCGCGACCGTCGCGACGACGATCGCCGCAATCGAGTTGATTCGTTTCATTTGCGTCCTCCGCTACTTGCTTGTCTTGTTGCCTGGCACGACGATTTCGAACCAGATCGTCTCGATGACCGGCCGTTGCAACCGCGTTGGATTCGCGGCGTACCAACGGTCCAGCCCTTCGCGCACGCTGTCCAGCGTCTGGCCTTTCAGCCCCGTGGCAATCCGCGGTATGACGCTCTGGGCGTCAGAGGGAGCGTCAGAGGGCGGGTTGCCGGCCTGATAGGCCGCTTCGACCTGGAAGGCATCGGTCATGCCGATCAGATAGACCCTCTTCACCTGCTCCGTCGATTGGGTCCACTGCTGGCCGGTGACCAGCGGGATTTCATCCGCGCGCGCGCTGCCAACGGCTAGCGTCACCGCAGCCCACAACGGCGTCATGGCCAACCGCCATTTCAATTTCATCGCCATCGCCTTCTCCTTGTAAAGACCTGTTGTCACCGTGCTGGAGCGTTCGGAATCAGGACGCTGCAGCCGGCGGCGTCCCGCCAGCCATAGCCGGCAGCGCCTGGTAGCGCGCGATCGCCTCGCGCGCATTGAACAACATCCGCCCGGGGCCCAGCCGCTGGTCGAAGCCGGCGTGCCGTACCACCTCGAGCACGCCGGGGTTCAGGCCCGCCAGCCAGAAGACGATGCCGCGATCGGCCATGCGCTTTTCGTCTTCCATCAGCGTCTGCAGGGCAGAGTATTCGATATCGGGCACGCGGCTCATGTCCAGCACCAGCACGCGCGGCCGGTGCTGGCTGACCAGCGCATCGATCTGCTCGCTGACGTTCTGCGCATTCACGAAGAACAGCCGCCCCTCCGGGCGCACGATCAGCAGGCCCTCGAAGGTCTCGTCGTCGTGCTCGACGGACAGCGGCCGCAGCACATCGGCGCCACGCTTGCGGCCGATGACCGACACGCGCGGGTGGGCGGTCTGGCTGGCCAGCCCGACCATCGACACGATGATCGCCACCACGATGCCCTTGAGCGTACCGAACACCAGTACGCCCAGGCAGGCAATCAGCGCCCAGCGGAACTCCATCGAACGCACGTTGAGGATGGCGCGGAACTCGGCAGGCTGGATCAGCCCGACCGAATAGACGATGACCACCGCCGCCAGCGTGGCATTCGGCATCAGCCCCAGCAGCGGCGCCAGCAGCAGCATGGTGGCCAGCGCCGCGCCGGCAGTCACCAGCGAGGCCTTCTGCGACTGCCCGCCGGCCGAGCGCACCACCGCCGTCTGCGAGGTGCCGCCGCCGGCCGGCATGGCGCCGAGCAGCGCACCCGCCACGTTGGCGGCGCCTGTTGCGACCAGTTCACGGTTGGCATTGATCGGCGGCTCGTCCGGCTTGGCGAAGGCGCGGCCAGCGGCGATGGTCTCGGTGAAGCTCATCAGCGCGATGCCCAGCGCGCCGGGCGCCAGGGCTTCGACCAGCGACAGGTCGGGCAGCGTGAGCGACGGGAAGCCTTGCGGAATCAAACCCACCGTCGACACCCCGGCCGCCTGCAGGCCGAAGAACCACGACGCGGCAATACCCCCGCCCACCGCCACCAGCGGCGCCGGCGAATGCGGCCACAGGCGCTCCATGCCGATGAGCACGGCAAAGCTCGCCACGGCCACCGCCAGCGTCAGCAGCGAGGTCTCGGGCAGGTGCTGCACGACGCTGAGCACATCGCGGAAGAAGCCCTGCTTGGTGATGTGGAGGCCCAGCAGCTTGGGCACCTGGTCGAGCAGGATCACCAGGCCGATGCCGGCCTTGAAGCCGGTGAGCACCGGTGTGGAGATGAAGTTGGCGACGAAGCCCAGGCGCAGCAACCGCGCCAGCAGCAGCATCGCGCCGACCATGGCCGCCAGCGTGGCCGTGGCCGTGACCAGCTTGGCCGGGTCGCCGTCCGGCACCACCAGGCCGAGCTGCGTGCCGGCCAGGATGGCCAGCGTGGTGGTGGAGCTGACGCTGAGCACGCGCGACGAGCCGAGCAGCGCGTACACCAGCATCGGGATGAAGGCGGTGTAAAGGCCCACGGCCACCGGCAACCCGGCCACCGAGGCATAGGCCATGGCCTTGGGCAGCACCACCGCCGCGGCGGTGAGACCGGCGACCACGTCCAGGCGCAGTGCGCCCGTGGCGGCCTCGGCCGGCCCCGACGTAGCCGGATGTCCGCTCATGCGCGCACCGCCGACGAGCACGCAGCGCCGAGCGCTTGCCGAGGATGCGTGCGCACCATCAGAAGCGGTCCGTCACGTACCGGCATGGACAGTCGGGAAATCAGTTCTTCAGCGCACTCACGGTCCTTGTCGGACAGCCGGCCGATGCCAGCGGCCTCGGCGTCGCGCCTGCGGCCCTGGCCCTCGGGCGTGTTCTTCTTGATTTTGTCTTTCGTCGCCAAGGCCATCCCCTTGTTGCGCCCAACGCGCATCGTCATACTGGATTCTCGACGTTGGCCGCCGCATCGCTAGACAATTGTGGACGACGATTAGTCATCTGCTGACATGCAGACAGGCCCGTCGGAACTTCCTTTGATGCACAACACAATCATGCTCCGCAGACCGGCTGCGACCACTTCGCAGAGGCGATAATTTCGCACTTTCTCCGAGATGATTCTTGAACCCGACCTCGTGACAAGGCATCTGCCTTCCCTCGCTGCGGGCCCGAAAGTGAGTTCCCTACCCGCCCCGAGGAGGTTCGATGGCCGTGTTGCAGTGGTTCCTGAAGGAGCGGTCGCGCGCCGGCACGGCAGTACTCGCCGGCGCGTGTTTGGCACTGTCGCTCGCTGCCTGCGATAGAAGCAAGGACACCGACAAGGCCAAGCTGGCGGCGCCCCCCCCGCCACCGCCAGCGGTGGTGGTCGCCGAAGTCGTGCAGAAGACGGTGCCGATCTACGGCGAATTCGTTGCGCAGACCGACGCCAGGGACACGGTGGAGATCCGTGCGCGGGTGCAAGCCTTCCTGGAAGCGCAGCATTTCACCGAGGGCACGGTCGTCAAGAAGGGGCAGTTGCTGTTCACGCTCGACAAACGCGAATACGCGACCAAGCTCCTGCAGGCCAAGGCCGAGCTCAACGTGGCCCTGGCGCGGCTGGGCAAGGCCGAAACCGACGAGCGACGTCTGCGGCCACTGGCCGAGCGCAAGGCCGTGCCGCAACAGGACTATGACAATGCCGCGACCAACCTGCTGGCCGCGAAGGCCGCGGTCGAAGCCGCGCAATCGCAGGTGGTCGAGGCCGAGCTTAACCTGAGCTACACGACGATCCGCTCACCGATCACTGGCCTGATCGGCAAGCGCCTGGTGGCTCCGGGCAACCTGGTCGGCAAGAGCGAGGCCACGCTGCTGGACACGGTGTCGAGCATCGACCCGATCCGTGTCAACGCCACCATCAGCGAATCCGAGTACCTGCGCTTCTTCGCCCAACGCAAGACCGCGGCGCATGGGTCCGGAGCGCTCGAGCTGATCCTCGCCGACGGCAGCGTCTACCCGTACAAGGGCAAGCTCGTCATCGTCGACCGGGCGGTGGACCAGAAGACCGGCACGCTGACCATTGCCGCCGAGTTCCCGAACCCCGAGGGGCTGCTGCGGCCCGGCCAGTTCGGCCGCGTGCGCGCGGTCGTCGAGATGGCCAAGGACGCGATCCTGATCCCGAAGCGCGCCGTTCAGGAGATCCAGGGCATGAAGACCGTGCTGGTGGTCGGCGCCGATGACATGGTCGCGCTGCGCACCATCCAGCCGGGCGAGACGGTCGGCGACCTGCTGATCGTGCGCGAGGGCTTGAAGCCGGGTGAGCGGGTCATCGTCGACGGCGTGCAGAAGGCGGGGCCGGGCAGCAAGGTCAACCCGTCGCTGGCCGCCGCGAGCAGCGCCTCGGCGCCGCCCAAGCCGGCCGCCACCGCGTCGGCCGCCCCGGCGGCGGGAAAGTAGCCCATGGGTCAGTTCTTCATCCGCCGGCCGATCGTTGCGATCGTCATCGCGATCCTGACGGTCATGATGGGCGTGGTCACGATCCAGGGCCTGTCGGTCGAGCAGTATCCCTTCCTGGCCCCGCCCAACATCCGCGTGACCGCCAACTACCCCGGCGCATCGGCCGAAGGGGTGGAGCAGTCGGTGGCCACACCCATCGAGCAGGAGGTCAACGGCGTCGACCGGCTGATCTACATGAAGTCGTCGAACACCAGCGACGGCCGCATGCAGCTCGACGTGAACTTCGAGGTCGGCACCGACCAGGACATCGCCAACGTACTGACCCAGAACCGCGTCTCCGCGGCGCAGGCACGGCTGCCGCAGGAGGTGACTCAGCAGGGCGTGACCGTCAAGAAGCAAAGCCCCAGCATCCTGATGGTGATCTCGATCTTCTCGCCGTCGGATGCCTACGACGCCAACTTCCTGATCAACTACGCAGGCATCAACCTGCGCGACCAGTTGCTGCGCATTCCCGGCATCGCGCAGGTCGACCTGTTCGGAGGCACCGACTACGGCATGCGCATCTGGTTCAAGCCCGACCGGCTCGCCAAGCTGGGGCTGACGCCGGCGGACGTGATCTCGGCCATCAAGGAGCAGAACATTCAGGCGCCCACCGGCAAGGTCGGCGCCGCGCCCACGCCCAAGGACCAGCAGTTCACCAATACGGTCAACGCCCCGGGCCGCCTGGTCACGCCGGAAGAATTCGAGAACATCATCGTGCGCCAGAGCGAGACGGGCGCGGTGGTGCGCATCAAGGACATCGGCCGTGCCGAGCTCGGCTCGCAGGACTACAACGCCTTCGGGCGGCTCAACGGCAAGCCGGCCGGCGCGATGGCGGTGTACCTCTTGCCCGGCGCCAACCAGCTGAAAGCGGCCGAGACGATCTACGCGACGATGGAAAAGGCGAAGGCCGCTTTCCCGCCCGGCATGGACTACAAGATCGTCTACGACACCACGCCGGCGGTCGAGGCGTCGATCGAAAGCATCGTGCACACCTTCATCGAGGCGCTGATCCTGGTGACGCTGGTGGTCTTCATCTTCCTGCAGAACATCCGCGCGACGATCATCCCGCTGCTGACGATTCCGGTCTCGCTGATCGGCACCTTCATCTTCTTTCCGCTGCTGGGCTTCTCGATCAACACGCTGTCGATGTTCGGCCTGGTGCTGGCCATCGGCATCGTCGTCGACGACGCCATCGTCGTCGTCGAGGCGGTGATCCACCACCTCGAACATGGCCTGAGCCCGAAGGAGGCGACGATCAAGGCGATGGAGGAAGTCACGGCGCCGGTGATCGGCATCGCGCTCATCCTCTGCGCGGTGTTCATCCCGGTGGCACTGCTCGGCGGGCTGGTCGGCAGCATGTACCAGCAGTTCGCGCTGACCATCGCCATCTCGGTGCTGCTGTCGGCTTTCAACGCGTTGTCGCTGACACCTGCGCTGTGCGCGATGATGCTGAAAAAGCCCAAGCCGATGCGCGGGCCGCTGGGCGTGTTCTTCCGCGGCTTCAACAAGGCCTTCGACGCGACGACGGCCGGCTACGTGAGCGTGTCGCGGATGCTGGTGCGCCGCTCGCTGCTCACCATTGCCATCGTCGCCGCGGTCGCGCTCGGTGCCAGCCTGTTCGCGCGCGTGCTGCCGGCCGGGTTCATCCCGGACGAGGACCAGGGCATCTTCGGGGTCAACGTCCAACTGCCGCCCGGCGCGTCGCTCGAGCGCACCAGCCTCGTGCTGAAGCAGATCGAGGACATCCTGGCCAAGACCGAGGGGCTCGACTCGTATCAGACCGTCGGCGGCTACGGGGCTGTGACCAGCACCTTCCAATCGAACTACGGCACGATCTTCGTACGCATGAAGCCGTGGGACGAGCGCAAGACTGCGGCGCTGCATGTCAACGGCATCATGGGCGGGCTGCGGCCGCAGTTCGCGGCAATCCCCGAAGCGATCATCTTCCCGTTCAACATTCCCACGCTGTCCGGGTTCGGCGCTTCGTCGGGCTTCAACTTCCTGCTGCAGGACCGCAGCGGCTCGCTGACGGTGGCGCAGCTTGGCGAGCTGGCGCAAAAGTACATCGCCGCGGCCCGGCAGCGGCCCGAGCTCGGCACCGTCTTCACCTCGTTCGACCCGGGCTACCCGCAGGTGAAGGTGGAGCTGGACCGCGAGAAGGCGCGCACGCTGGGCGTGCCGGTGAACGAAGTGTTCTCGGCGCTGTCGGCGTCGCTCGGCGGCTCGTATGTCAACGACTTCAACCGCTTCGGTCGCCTGTACCGCGTCTACGTGCAGGCCGACGCGGAGCAGCGGCTGAAGGCCGACGACATCGGCCACATCTACGTGCGCTCGAAGACGACGAACGAGATGGTCCCGCTGTCGACGCTGGTCAAGATCCGCGACGTCACCGGCAGCGAGCTCACGACGCGGTTCAACCTGCAGCGGTCGGTCGAGCTGCAGGGTTCGCCCGCGCCCGGCTTCACCTCCGGCCAGGCGCTGGCGGCGCTGGAGCAGGTCTTCGCCCAGACCATGCCGCCGGAGCTGGGCTACGCCTACTCGTCGATGTCCTACCAGGAAAAGATCGCCCCCGCCGCGGCGCCGACCTTCATCATGGCGATCGTCTGCGTGTTCCTGCTGCTGGCCGCGCTGTACGAGAGCTGGCGGCTGCCGTGGGCGGTGCTTCTCGGCTCGCCGCTGGTGGCGCTGGGCGCCTTCTTCGGCACCTGGCTCATGGGCTACGACAACAATGTCTACGTGCAGATCGGCTTGGTGATGCTGATCGGCCTGGCGGCGAAGAACGCGATCCTGATTGTCGAATTCGCCAAGGCCAAGCACGAAGGCGGAGCCTCGCTCGAGGACGCCGCGCTGGAATCGGCACGGCTGCGCTTCCGGCCGATCCTGATGACCGCCTTTGCCTTCATCCTGGGCGTGGTGCCGCTGATGCTGGCCACCGGCGCCGGCGCCGGCGCACAGAACGTGATGGGCACGGGCGTGTTCTGGGGCATGCTGGTGGCCACCGCGCTGGGCGTGTTCATCATTCCGGGCAACTACACCTTCGTCGAGGCCCTCGGCCGGCGGCGCAAGGCCGGGTCTGCCGCGCCGCCGGCCGAGGCGCAGGCGCAAGGAGCCCATGAATGAGTCAGCGATGCACCCTGCTCGCCTGCGTGGCCGCGCTCGCCGCGGCCGGCTGCACCACGGTCGGCCCCGACTACAAGCGGCCTGACCTCCCGCTGCCGGCGACCTACCGCGGTGCCGAGGCGGCACCTGCGGCACCGGCGGCGGCCGGCGCAGCCTCGTTCGGTGAACTGGCGTGGGCCAGCGTCTTTCCCGACCCGGACCTGCGCGAACTGATCCGCACCGCGTTGCAGCAGAACCTTGATGTTCGCGTGGCGGCTTCACGCATCCTGCAGGCGCAGAGCCAGGTCACGATCGCGGCCTCACCCCAGTGGCCGGCCGTGGTGGGCAGCGTCGATGCCCCGTACAGCACGACCACCGGGTCGGACCGGCCGTCGCCGGGCAGCAGCTTCCAGCCGCAGGTGGGTCTGGGCGTCGCCTGGGAACTGGACTTCTGGGGCCGCTTCGTGCGCAGCACGCAGGCGGCGCAGGCGCAGTTGCTGGCCAGCGAGGACGGGCGCTACGCGGTGATGGCAACGCTCGTGGCCCAGGTCGGCCAGGCCTACCTCACGCTGCGCGCGCTGGACCTGACGCTGGAGATCTCCTTGCGCACCGTGGGCACGCGCACGCAGTCGCTGGACCTGGTGCAGGCGCGGGTGGACGGGGGCGTGGCCGGCATCCTTGACGTGCGCCAGGCCGAGAACCTGCTGTACTCGGCCACGAAGACGATTCCCGACCTGCAGCGGTTGATCGAGCAGCAGGAGAACTTCATCAACACGCTACTCGGCCAGAACCCCGGGCCGGTCGCGCGCGGGCGGCCGCTCGACCAGCAGATCGCAGCGCCGGCCTTGCCGCCGGGTCTGCCCACGCAGTTGTTGACGCGGCGGCCCGACATCCGCGCGGCCGAGCAGCAGCTGGTGGCCGCCAACGCGCAGATCGGCGTGGCCATGGCGCTGCTCTACCCGCAGGTGACGCTGTCGGGCTTCGCGGGCGCGGGCACTTCGACGATCAGCGGCGCGAACTTCGGCCCCTACGGCGTGTTCAGCCTGCTGCCCGCGGTGACGCTGCCGATCTTCAACGCCGGGCGGCTGCAGGCCAACGTGGACTACAACGAGGCTCTCGCCCAGGAAGCGGCGCTGCGCTACCAGCAAACCCTGCAGCAGGCCCTGCGCGAGGTGTCGGACGCGCTGATCGGCGTGCGCAAGCTGCGGGAGTTCCGCGAGCAGCAGGAACTGCTGGTCAAGGCCCTCGACGATGCCAGCCAGATCGCGACGTTGCGCTACGAAGGCGGGGTGTCGAGCTTCTTGGAGGTGCTGGACACCGATCGCCAGCTGTTCGATGCGCAGCGTGACCTGGTCGTGGCCAAGCGCGACGAGTCGGTGGCCGTGGTCCAGCTCTACAAGGCCCTGGGCGGTGGCTGGCAGAAGGACGCCGGTACAGCCTCGGCCGGCCGGCCCACGACGACCGCGCTGGCCGGTGGCGCCCCGTGATAGTGCCGGCGCTGCCGACGACGGTCTGCAACGGGTCCGGCCGATCGGCCGGACTGAGCAGTTCCAGCCGCCGAGCATTCGACACAGCCTGACAAAGGAGACGATGATGGGCAGGAAGAGGGACACGCAGAAGGCCGCCGCGGCGCAGATGCCGGTAGCAACCGAGGCCGGGGGCACCAAGGCCGGCAAGGCGGAGGCCGACACCAGGGGCAAGACCAAGGGCAAGGCCGATGCCGATGCCGATGCCGAGGCCGATGCCGAGGCCGGTGGCAAGATGCCCAACAAGGTCTACCTGCGCGAGCTGAAGAAGCTGCACGTCGAGCTTGTCAAGCTGCAGCAGTGGGTCGTCAAGCACGGCCTGAAGGTCTGCATCGTCTTCGAGGGCCGCGACGGCGCCGGCAAGGGCGGCACGATCAAGGCGATCACCGAGCGCGTCAGCCCGCGCGTGTTCCGCGTCATCGCGCTGCCCGCGCCGACCGAGCGCGAGAAGACGCAGATGTTCGGCCAGCGCTACCTGCCGCACATGCCGGCCGCTGGCGAGATCGTGATCTGGGACCGCAGCTGGTACAACCGTGCCGGCGTCGAGCGGGTGATGGGCTTCTGCACCGAGGAACAGGCCCGCGGCTTCCTGCAGATCACCCCAAATTTCGAGCAGCTGATGGTCAAGTCGGGGATCATCCTGCTGAAGTACTGGCTCGAGGTGAGTCCCGAGGAGCAGACGCGGCGGCTGACGGCGCGCATCGACGACGGCCGCAAGATCTGGAAGCTGTCGCCGATGGATCTGAAGTCCTACGACCGCTGGGATGACTACACGAAGGCGCGCGACGAGATGTTCGCCGCCTCCGATACGGCGTGGGCGCCGTGGTACGTGGCGCGCTCCGAGGACAAGAAGAGGGTGCGGCTGAACGTCATCAACCACCTGCTCGAGCACGTGCCGTACAAGGACATGAAGCGCGAGCGCATCGAACTGCCCAAGCGCAAGATCGGCCGCTACAAGGCCGCCGACTATCCCTTCCGATACGTGACAGAGAAGTTCTGAGCGCGCGGCAGCCAGCGGCGGTCCGCGCCGACGAAGCGCATGGCCACGGACACGGAGGACGCAGGCCGCTTGCCGGAACCCGAGCGCCAGCCGGTGCTCGACCCGGTGCACCGCGTGTCGGAGATGCTGCTCGGCCTGTTCATGGCGCTGACCTTCGTCGGTGCGATCTCGGTGGCCGAGTCCGGACGCGCGGTGCTGCGTTCGCTGATGGCCGCGGCGTTGGGCTGCAACCGGGCCTGGGGCCTGGTCGATGCGGTGATGTACCGGATGCGCACGGACACCGAGCGCGGGCGCTGGATCACGCTGCTGCGTTCGGTGCGCGCCGCACCGGATGCGGCGGCCGGGCGCCGGCTGGTCGCCGACTCGCTGTCGCGCAGCGCGGCACGGCTCGTCTTGGACACTGCGATCGAGGCCATCTGCGGCCGCACCGTCGCGCTGCCGAGCGCATGCCACGGCGCCGGCAGTAGTCGGCCTCGCCGGTGGCCTGCGGCGGCAGGCCCTGCGGGATCCGCGACAGCGCGACGATGCGGCCGGCGCGCAGCGGCGCAGGCCGCCGAGGTGGAGCACGGCGCAGGCCGCACGCGGCTCGGACTGCGCCCGCAGGAAGGCGTCGACTGACGCGCAGCAGGGCCTGGATTCCAGCCGCGCGGCATCGACCAGCCGCGCCAGGCCCTGGCGCACCGAATCGTCGTGCTCGGCGATGTAGACCACGCGGCCGGACTCGGCGGTCATCCTGGCGGGTCGGGGCCGGCTGAGGTCCGCCTGTGGCCTTGCGGCTACTGCGCCGCGTCGAAGCGGATCCAGCCCGGGCCGGGATCGAAGCGCGTCATCGCCTTGGCCAGCGCCTCGGTGTCGGGGCCCAAGTCCTTCTCGTAGTCCACGCCGGGCTGACGACGAAGGTCATTGCGCCGGTCTCGCCATACTTCAACGGCCAAGCCATGGCGGTGAAGCCGCCGATCAGGCGCCCCCGCGCACCATTTAGTGGTACGCGGCGCCCGGGGCGAGGCTGCCCTGCGGGTGCAGAATCCGGTCGCGATAGCCGTATTAGCCGATCTCGGCGCTGCCGCCGGCCGCCGCTGCCGGCCCGGCCGCCTTGGGCTGCGCAGCGTGCAGGTCCTTGCGCAGCACTTTGAGCTCAGTGCTCAAGCCACCCTTGGCCGCGATGCCATCGAGCTCCTCGCTCAAGTGGGCCAGTTCATGTTCCGCCAGTTCGCCGGCGTGTGCCTTCTCGACCATGTGGTGGTAGTAGTCCTCGTGCTTTTCGGTGCCATAGGCCAGCCGATAGGCCGTCGGCGTGGTATAGGCCCACAGCCACGCGATCGGCCACAGCAAGCCGCCGAACACCAGCGACAGCAGGCACAGTATCTGGATCGCGTCGCGCTGTGGATGGTGGCGCTTGTGCGCGATCTTTTCCGGCAGCACGTGCACCATCCAGAACAGCACGTTGGCGCCGATCGGCACGAAGACGATGATGAACCACGCCAGCCCCATGGCCGCCGAGTCCATCATCTCGGGCGGCAGGAACGAGGCATGCGCCATCGAAGGAAGGGCCTGGCCGGCTACAGCCATGGCCAGCGTTGCCAGTACGCGCAGTCTGTTCATGATGTGGGTTCATCGCCGCTACGAGTGGCACTCATTGTCCGTCGTCCAGCGGCTTGCCCGCCTGTCCTTCGAATTGCGGGAATGCCGAGGACCTGCCGCAACGCGTCGGCGCGCAGACTGCGCAACGACCTGCACTTCGGCGCTTCGTCGTGCTGCGATTTTATGCACTGGGCACGTCGGCACTGGACATTTTCTGACAAGCCATCCGCCTTCGCCGACAAGATCGCACATGGCTTGCGCAAGCCATTGAGCATGGTCAAGCCGCACGCATGGGCTCGATTCTGCAATGCAGTTGGATCCCGCAGCCCGGTTTCGCACGTTCCACGTTCTACCTAGTGTGCCGGCCGCATGTGCAGATGCGGCAGCATGGCAGCGTCGGCCTTCTTGCCGGCGACCGCCCCTTCGGCGCGCGCATGCCGGTGCGATTGGTGCAGTTCCACGCTGATCAGGTTGAGCTTGCCGTGGCGCACTCCGCGCTGCGCGCACAGCAGGTCGGCGAAGCGTTGAACTGCCAGCGCTTTGCCTCTGAGTGTCAGGGTCTCGAGCCGGAACTCATGGTCCAGCGGCACCTGCATGCTGGCGATGAGCAGATCGTGATGGTCATGGTGCAAGCTGGTCAGCCGCTGGGCGACGTCGAGTTCGTTGCGGTTGTAGACATACGACAGGTTGGCCACGCAGTCCGCGGGGCCGTCGGCCTGCTGGCTGGAGCGCTCGAGTTCGGCGCGCAGCAGATCGCGCACCGCCTCGGAGCGGTTGGCATAGCACCGCGCGGCGATCCAGGCATCGAACTCCCGGGCCAGCTTGTCGTCCAGCGAGATCGTGAATCGTTCCATGGGGCGCTGCCGTGGTGGGTGGTGGGCACAGCCTAGCAGATGCCCCTTCGGCCAGGCCCACGACCGCGCATGGCATGCGCCGGCCGCCGCATCCAGATGAACACCTTCTGCGTACAGGTATTAGGACGAATAACAACTTTGTCATACGCTCGGCTCAAACTCTTGCGCACGCACGACACCGCATGCGGTGCAGCGGGTGTGCCGCACATCTGCACCTGGAGAGCACCATGCAACGACCGTCCCCGAACTGCAGACGATGCGCCGGCGCACTTGGCGCCTTGGCCTTGTTGGGCGCATCGGCGCAGGCCCAGCAGACCGCAGCCGCCGACACATCTGGCGTGCAGCAGGTCGAGGTGCGCGGCCATTACATCAACAGCATCGGCAGCAGCGACGCCGCCAGCGCCGGGACGATCACCCCGCTGCTGATCGAAAACAGGCCGCTGCAACGCCCGGGCAACCTGCTCGAATACGTGCCGGGCATGGTCGTCACCCAGCACAGCGGCCCGGGCAAGGCGAACCAGTATTTCCTGCGCGGCTTCAACCTCGACCATGGCACCGACTTTGCCACCTGGGTGGGTGGCATGCCGGTGAACCTGCGTACGCACGCCCATGGCCAGGGCTACACCGACCTGAACTTCATCATCCCCGAACTGATCTCGCGCGTGGACTACTGGAAAGGCCCGTACTACGCCGAGATCGGTGATTTCGGTTCGGCCGGCGGCGCGCAGATGTTCATCACCGACCGGCTGAAGCAGAACATCGCCTTGGGCACGCTGGGCAGCTACGGCTACCAGCGTGCACTGCTGGCCGGCTCACCCACGCTGGGCCCGGGCACGCTGACCTACGGCCTGGAATACGAGCACAGCGACGGGCCCTGGGACGTGCCCAGCGACTTCCGCAAATGGAACGGCGTGCTGCGCTATGTGCTGCCGCTGGGCGAGGGTTCGCTCGGCCTGACGGCGATGGGCTACACCGGCCAATGGAATTCGACCGACCAGGTCGCCAGGCGCGCGGTCGACTCCGGGCTGATCGGCCGCTTCGGCACGCTCGATGCCAGCAGTGGCGGCGACTCCGACCGCTACAGCCTGTCGGCCGACTATGCGGCCCCGCTGGCGGGCGGTGAGTTCAAGACCACCGCCTACTGGTTCAAGTACCGGCTCAACCTGTGGTCCAACTTCAGCTACTTCCTCAACGATCCGGTCAACGGCGATCAGTTCGAGCAGGCCGATGACCGCAACACCTATGGCTGGGTGGGCCAATGGAACCAGGCCACGCAGTGGTTCGGGCGCCGCGCGCGCAACACCCTGGGCTTCGAGCTGCGCCAGGACGACATCCAGCCCGTCGGGCTGTATGCCACGCGCGAAAGGCAACGGCTGTCGACGACGCGCGAGGACGATGTCGTGGTTGGCAGCGCCGGTGTGTTTGCGCAGAACGAGATGCAATGGACGAGTGATTTCCGCTCAGTGGCCGGCCTTCGCTGGGACCGCTACCGCTTCAAGGTCGACGCATTGAGCACCCCCGAGAACTCGGGCGATGTCAGCGCGGGCATCTGGTCGCCCAAGCTGTCGCTGATCTTCGGGCCGTGGGACAAGACCGAGTACTTCGTCAACGCCGGCTACGGCTTCCACAGCAACGATGCCCGCGGCGTGACCATCAAGGTCGACCCAGTCACCGGCGATGCGGCCGATGCCGCCACGCCGCTGGTGCGCAGCAAGGGCGCCGAGCTGGGCCTGCGCACCGA
The DNA here is from genome assembly GCA_035633375.1 of Rubrivivax sp. Classification (GTDB taxonomy): domain Bacteria; phylum Pseudomonadota; class Gammaproteobacteria; order Burkholderiales; family Burkholderiaceae_C; genus Rubrivivax. The sequence continues at coordinate 7,418 of DASQFA010000496.1, read as the reverse complement.
GGCCCTCGCCAACGTGCAGTCGTCGCTGGCGCTTTGGTATTTGAAGCTGGACAGTGAACTGGTCTTCGTCGGCGATGCCGGCGCCACCGAGGCGGGCCGTCCGTCGCAACGATACGGTGTGGAGTGGTCCAACCGCTGGCGGCCCTATCCGTGGATGTTCGTCGACTTCGATATCGCCTGGAACCATGCCCGCTTCACCGGCAATGCGCCCGAGGGCAACTACATCCCCGGCGCGCCCGACACCGTGCTGCAGCTCGGCGTGGCAGTGGACCGCTACGGCCCGTGGTCGGGCGGGGCTTTCCTGCGCTACATCGGTGCCTACCCCTTGACCGAGAGCAACCAGGTGCGGTCGCAGCCGCAGACCGTGGTCGATGCACAGGTGGGCTATGAATTCGCGCCCGACTGGCGGTTGCGGCTGGACGTGTTCAATCTGTTCAACCAGCAGACCAACGACATTGCCTACTTCTACGAGTCGCGCCTGCCTGGCGAAGCCCAGGGCGTGGAGGACGTGCATTTCCACCCGAACGAGCCGCGCAGCTTTCGCGTGACCCTGTCCTACCGGTTCTGATGCGCTCTTGCGTTCGGCCGCCACTGCAACCGGGCGCCGCAGCGGTTGCGACTGCGGCTGCGGCTGCGGCTGCAGAAGGCGCACAGCTGCCGTCGGGGTGCTTCACCCTTGCCGGCATTCGATGCGACCTTTGTGCCCTCTCGGCCGCCAGTGGGGTGGCCGGCGCCGCTCAGACGAATTCTTATTCGCAGCGCCGGCCACCCCACTACCGGCCGGGTTCGTGGTCCTGCCAGGCCGCCAAATGCAGCGCACGACAGGCGCATTTGTGTGCTCGGCCTTCGAAGCCCACCACGTTGCCTGCAAAGCTGGCGTGGGGGTGGCCGATGGAGAGAATAAGTATTCTCTGAATGGAATCGGTCACCCCCATGCCGGCTTTGCTCACAACGAGCGACTGGGCAAGGCACAAAGCCCACAGTCGCAAAGACGGCAAAGCGCCGCTGGCAGTGCACGACAAGCATGCCGTCGAGCGTCCGGACAGCATGAGTGCCTGAGCGCCGACGTCCTGCGGCGTCGGTGCCCTGCGGTCAGGCACAAGGGAACTCCGGCAGCCTTGCGTTGAGTTGGGCGCTGGCGCTGGAAGCCTAGCCGATGCAGGTGCGGTTCTTGCCGGTGCGCTTGGCTTCGTACAGCGCCTCGTCGGCGCGCTCCAAGGCGATCTCCAGTGCTTCGCCCTCGCGCAGCGCGGTCACCCCGGCCGAGAAGGTGACGAAGACCTCCTTGTTGTCGTGCATGAACAAGCTGGCGGTGAGCAGCCGCTGCAGCCTCGTCAGCACTGTCTGCGCCTCGGGCGGGTCGGTGTCGGGCAGCAGCACCACGAACTCCTCGCCGCCGAAGCGGGCCACGGTGTCGAGCGGGCGCAACTGCTCGCGCACCTGCGCCGCCAGCTTCTGCAGCGCCACGTCGCCGGCCGAGTGGCCGAGCGTGTCGTTGAGTTTCTTGAAGTTGTCGATGTCGATCAGCCCCACCGCCAGCCCACACGGCGTGGCTTCGCTGCGAGCGCGCTGCAAACGCGCGCGCTCGGCTTCGAAGGCCTGGGCCAGGCCACGGCGGTTGGCGACCTGCGTGAGTGCATCGGTGGAGACTTCGTCGGACAGGCGGCGCAGCTCGCCTTCGAGCTCGCGCACACGCAACTGCATGTCGCCTGCGCGGGCCTGTTCGGCGCGCAAGCGGCTCTGCGTCTGACCCACAAGGACCTGCACTTCCTTGCTCTCGTCCAGCATCTCGCGCACCACGCCGGCCAGGCTGCCCAGTGAATCGGCCTTGGCGATGGCTTCGGCATGCCGGCCGACGTTCTCCTGGAATCGGCCGGTGTGTGCGCTGAACTCACCCAGTTCGGTGAGCATGCCCTGGATCAGCTCCTTCAGCGCATCGCGGGCCTGGTTGCGCTCGCCACGCAGCACGGCCTGGCGCCTGCGTGCATTCGACAACACCTCGCTGGCGGCGCGCACGCTGCGTACGCTCAAGCCTTCGGCCAGGTGCGCCTGCACCATCTCGCACTGGCCGCGCGCCCAGCTGTCGTCTTCGGCCAGCTCGGTCAGGCCCTGCGTCAACTCGATGCACAGCTTGCCCAATTCGTCGAACAGGTGCTGGCGGTGCCCGAGCAGGCGGCGCGCGCGTTGGCACATTTCGTCGGCGCGCCGCGCCGATTCGGGCGTCGCGCCGGACGTCGCCAACTGCTGCGACAAAAGCATCAGGTCCTGCGACAGTTCGGCGGCGCGCGCCTCACCCTGCGGCAGTGCGGCACGCACCGTGCCTTCCAGGCTCAGCACCATGGCCTGCCAGTCGCGCGCCTGCGCCGCGTCCGCGCTGGCCGGGCCCTGCGGCGCGGCCGCGGCGGTGACCGGCGTCGCAGGGGCTGCTGCCACGGCGGCGGCGGATTCGTCGAGCGCGCCCGGCGTGGTGTCGACACCCGGCTCGTCGGACTCGGCTTCCCAAGCCGCAAGCAGGTGCTGTACTCGCCCGCGCAGGCGCTGCGCATCGCTGCGGCTGCCACCCAGCACGCGCATCAGGCTGTCTTTCTTGCGTGCACCGGTCCACAAGCGGCTGCCACGCTCGAGGCCGTGTGCAAGGCGTTGCAGCAAATCGGCCCATTCCCGGGCTTGCTGCTGGGTCTGCGCGCCCGCCTCATCGATGGCCTTGCCGGCTTCATCCCAGTGCCCGGCCATGAGGGCATGCAGCATGGCCTCGCCGCCACCCGAGGCCGCGGCCAGCCGTTGCAGAAGAGGCCGCGCGCGCTCGGGCAGCCCGGTGGCGATCGATCCGCCTTCGGCGGCATACGCGCGCGCATAGTTTTCGGGCGTCGGCTCCATCTTGTCCAGCGCCAGGCGGCGCAAGGCTGCCTTCGCCACTTGCAATGGCGACAACGCGGCGGTTGCCAATTGGGTGGCGCCGTGTGACATGTCCATGGCTTACGTATTCCCTTGTCCTCAGAGATGCCGGCCGGTCGAGATACGCGGCGGTGCGCTGCCGAACTCGATCTCGTTGGCCTGGCCGATCCAGGGCGCCTTGCGCGGCAGCACGGTCTGCTGCAGCCAGCGCTCCAGGTCCTCGGGCGGTATCGCCCGGCTGAACAGGAAGCCCTGCATCAGGCTGCAGCCCAGGCGATGCAGCACTTCCATCTGGCGCAGGTTCTCGACGCCTTCGCCGATGACGCGAAGGCCGAGCGATCGCGCCACCGCGATGATGGCGGTGACCACGGCCGAACTCTGCGGCGTGACGCCCAGGTCGTGCACGAAGGAGCGGTCGATCTTCAGTTCGGAGATGGGCAGCGTGGTCAGGTAGGCCAGCGACGAATAGCCGGTGCCGAAATCGTCGATGGAGATCTCCACGCCGGAGGCATTCAAGTGGTGAAGCGACGGGATCACCGTCTGCAGGTCCTTCATCAGGCCGGTTTCGGTGATCTCGAGCTGGATCGCTTGGTGCGGTATGCCGTAGGTGGAGGTGTAGAGGTGGATGTGCTCGTGCAGATCGGAGCGCTCGAACAGCCGGCTGGGCAGGTTCACGGCGATCGAATCGGCAAAGCCGAAACTGTCCTGCCAGACGCGGGCCTGGCGCGCGGCTTCGCGCAGCGCCCACTCGGACAGCGGCACGATCAGGCCCGACTCCTCGGCCAGCGGGATGAAGTGGCCCGGCGGCACCAGCACGCCACTGCGCTGCCAGCGCATCAGCGCTTCGGCGCCGATCATCCGCGCCGAGCGCACATCGACCTTGGGCTGGTAGTGCAGCACCAGCTCGTCGCGTTCGATGGCCTTGTGCAGCGCGCTTTCCAGCTCGAGCTTCTCGCGTCCGCGGCCGGCCAGCTGCGGGCTGTAGATGGCCGAGGCGTCCTTGCCCTGCGACTTGACCGAGTACATCGCCACGTCGGAGTTGCGCATCAGGTCGGCCACCGAGGCCCCGTCACGCGGGTAGATGGCGATGCCCACGCTGGCGGTGACAAAACACTCCTGGCCGCCGACCAGCACCGGGTCGCGCATGACCTCGAGGATGCGGTTCGCCACGCGTTGCGCATCCAGGTCTTCATTGATCTCGGGCAGCAAGGCAATGAACTCGTCGCCGCCCAGCCGCCCCACCGCCTCAAGCGTGCGGTGCGCGCGCGAACCGACGGCTTCGAGAGCCCCCTCGACCACCTGTTCGCTGTGGCGCACGCAGGCGCGCAGGCGCAGCGCCACTTCCATCAGCAGTTCGTCGCCGGCGGCGTGGCCGAGCGTGTCGTTGATGATCTTGAAGCGGTCCAGGTCGATGAGCAGGAAGGCGCACTGGTGTCCCAGGCGGCGTGCGTGTTCGATCGCACGCTCCATGCGCCAGACCAGCTGGCGCCGGTTCGGCAGGCCGGTCAGCGAATCGAAGTTCGCCAGGTGGCGGATACGGTCTTCGGCCACGCGCCGATCGGTCACGTCCTGCAAGATGCCGGTGTAGCCGACGCTGTGGCCGTGTTCGTTGAACTCGGGTTCGGCCTCGACATGGATGATGCGCTGGCGCCCGTCGAGCAGCGTCACCGGCAGGTCGGTGGCCAGCACCGAGCTGTGCTGCACCACGCCTTGCAGCAGCCGCAGCGTCGAACGCCGTTCGCTGATGAGCACGCGGCGCAGGATGGAACGTAGGCTAACGGCTTCGTCCGGCCCGCAGCCGAGCACGCGCAGCCCCTCGGGCGAGAGAGCCAGTGCACCGCCGCCCCCCGGCAGCCCCTGGCGGCGCCAGTCGAAGCTGCCCATGCGCGCCAGATCCTGCGCCCGCGCCAGCTTGGCCTTGCTGCGTTCGAGCTCGATGCGCGTGCGCGAGGCACGCAGCAGGTATTGCAGCCGCCCGGCAAGCAGGCTCCATTGGTTGGACTTGACGAAGAAGTCGGTGGCACCGGCCTGATAGGCGCGCGTGATCGAGGCATCGTCGTCCAGCCCGGTGAGCATCAGCACCGGCACGTTCTCGTAGCCGGGCGTGGCGCGCAGGCGGCGGCAGGTGGCGAAGCCGTCCAGCCCGGGCATCATGGCATCGAGCACGATCATGTCGGGCGCCCAGTCGGCCAGCAGCTTCAGGGCATGCTCGCCCTCGCTCGATTCGGTGATGTTGAAACCGCGGTCGCGCAAGGCGATCGCCGTCAACAGCAGGTTGACCTCGTCGTCGTCGACGAGCAGCACCTCGGGCGGCTTGGCGCCCGCTTCGTCGGGCAGTGCGAAGGGGGGTGTCATGGGCAGTGCCGCATCAATCGGCCAACAGGCCCTGCACCGCCGCCAGCACCCGCTGGCCTTCGCTGTCCAGTCCGGCCAGCAGGGTGTCCAGGTCGACGCTCTGCATCGCGCGCAGGCGGTTCTCGATCTCGCCACAACGGTGCGAAAGCTCCAGCGCGCCGACGCTGGCAGAGGACGACTTCAGCGTGTGCACCACGTGCCGCACCGCGTCCAGATCGCCCTGCGCGAAGGCCTGTGCGCATTGCGGCAGCAGGCGCCGCAGCGACCCGTCGAAGGCACGCAACACACGTTCGACCACGCGGTTCGTGCCGTCTGGATCGAGTTCGTGCAGCCGTTGCAGCGACGCCGCGTCCAGCACGGCGACGGCCGCGGGCGGGGTGTTCTGATTGGGTTCGGGCATGGCACGGGCAAGCATGGAACGATGATAAGGAGGTGCCGCGCCCGCAATCACCGCAAAAGTCACGCAAAACACGGCGTCGCCCCTTATCCCCGGGTTTTCGGTGCCTGGCGGCCGGACTTGAGGCACCCGAACACGCCCGGCACCACGCATTGCGCCGGCAAGGCCTCGATCCGGGCGTAGCGGTAAGGACGCAGGCGCGTCAACGGCGCTCCTTACAATCCTGCGCATGCCCCCTTCCAGCGAGTTGCCGAGCGCGTCCTTCTGGCTTTTTGCCTGCGTGGCGCTGCTGCTGGTGGCGCTGGCTGCCTTTGGCGCCGGACGCTGGCTCGAGCGCTCACGTCAGGCACGCGCGCTGCGCGACGCGCGCTCGCAGAACCAGTTGCTGACGCAGCTTCTCGACGTGTGGCAATGGCAGACGGATCGGCATCATCGGCTGGTCAAGCTGCAACCGCCCAGCGGCGCACCCGCCGCGGCCTGGGCCACCGGGCAATGGGACGGTCAGCCGCTGTGGGAACGCTTCGACGGCGCCGCCGATGCGGTCACCGGATTGCGCGCGCAACTGGAATCGATGGTGCCGCTGGCCGATCTGGCCGTGCGTCCGGCCGGCGCGGCGCAACCGGGGCATTGGTTGTTGCGCGGTGCGCCGCGTTTCGATGCCGAAGGACAGTTCGAAGGCTATGTCGGCACGGCCCGCGACGGCGGCGCCGCGCCTGCCAGCCTGGCCACAACCGGCACCGCGCTGGCACCGGCGAGCACCGACCCCGGCGAACTGCTCAGCGAGCAGGCAGCCTTCAGCTACACCGTGACGCACGACCTGCGCGCCCCGATCCGCGTGGTCGAGGGTTTCGCCCGCATCCTCAAGGAGGACTACGGCCGCGTGCTCGACCGCATCGGCAACGACCACCTCGACCGCGTGCTGGCCGCTGCGGCGCGCATGAACAGCATGATCGACGCGCTGCTCACGCTGGCCAACCTTTCGGCGCAACCGCTGGCACGGCAGCCGGTGAACCTGTCGCAGCTGGCCGGCTTCGTCATGGACGACCTGCGCCGCGCGGCCGTCGAGCGCCAGGTGGACGTGGACATCGCCCCCGGCATGGTGGTCGACGGCGACCCGACGCTGCTGCGCATGGTGCTGGAAAACCTGCTCGGCAACGCCTGGAAGTACAGCGCGCGCAACCCGCAGGCGAAGCTGCAGTTCAACTGCGAGACGCGCGAGGGCCGGCGCGTCTTCAACGTCTGCGACAACGGTGCCGGCTTCGACATGCGCAACGCCGACCGCTTGTTCGGCGTGTTCCAGCGGCTGCACAGCGCGAACGATTTTCCCGGCACCGGCATCGGCCTGGCGTCGGTGAAGCGCATCGTGCGCCGCCATGGCGGCGAAATCTGGGCCGAGTCCGAACCCGGCCGCGGCGCGCGCTTTCACTTCACGCTGAAGCCTTGAATGCGGATCGGGCAAGAAGACCCGACCCCGGGCCTGATTCGCGTTTGGGTGCAACGGCATGGGTTCCATGGGCTGCTTGCGGCGCATCGCGGACTCTGAAACGCTTGCCCACTTCGGACTTTCAAACCACCGGTGGTGCTCGCTGGCCGCCATTGGGGTGGCCAACTCCGTTCAGAGAATGCTTATTCTCTCCGTTGGCCACCCCAATGCCGGCCGGGTTCTCGGTGCTTTCGAGGCCGCGCAAATGCAGCGCTCGACAAGCGCCTTCGTGTTCTCGACCGTCGAACCCCACCGCGTAGCCCGCAAAGCCGCTGGTCTTCGGCAGGC
>DASQFA010000495.1:0-2748 GCA_035633375.1 Rubrivivax sp. | reverse complement strand
GAAGCCCGCCAGGCCCGGCAGCAGCAGCCTCGAATAGCGCCGCTCCACGGCCTCGCGCACTTCGAGCAGCATGATGGCGTAGACCATGAACACCATCACCGCGCCCACGTAGATCAGCACCTGGAAGGCGGCGATGAAGTGCACGCCGAGCAGGCCGTAGATGGCACCCAGGCTGAGCATCGTCGCGATCAGCGCCATGGCCACGCGCATCGGCTGCCGTGCCACGAGCATCAGCGCCGCGCCCAGCAGCGAGAAGATCGCGAACAGCACCAGCAGCAAGGGCTGGAGGTTCTGCAACAGGGTCTCGATCATTCGGCGCCCTCGGTCTTGCTGGCGGCGGGGTAGGGCTTGGCGACGTCGCTCTGCGGCTGCCAGCTCAGCATCTCTTCGAGCGTGAGCCACATCTGGCCGCGGTCTTCACTGGGCAGCCCGGGGGTTTCCTTGGCCATGCGGATGGCGTCCTCGGGGCAGGCCTCGACGCACAGGCCGCAGAAGATGCAGCGCGAGTAGTCGATCTCGAAGCGCACCGGGTACTTGGGGTGCGCGATGTCGCTGGGGTCGAAGCCGGCCTCGATCTCGATCACCTTGGCCGGGCACACGGTGGCGCACATGTTGCAGGCGATGCATTGCGGCTTGCCGTCGGGGCGCTGCGTCAGCACGTGCTTGCCGCGGTTGGCCGGCGCGTAGTCCCAGCGCGTTTCTTCGGGGTAGTAGGTGGTGAGCGCACCTTTCTTGCCGGTCATCCAGCGCGACATGTTGCGCAGGAACACACCGCCGGTGATGGCCAGGCCGCGCAGGATCTCGGGCAGGTAGGCACGTTCCCAGGCATTCAGCGTGGGCTCGTTCCAGTAGCGCTTGCGCACATGCGCCTTGGACTTGTAGGGCGTGTTCAAAACGGCCCCTTCTGATGCGACCACACGAGCACGGCGGTGACGCTCAGGTTGATCAGCGCCAACGGCAACATGAACTTCCAGGCGAAGGCCAGCAACTGGTCGTAGCGGAAGCGCGGCAGTGACCAGCGGATCAGGATCTGGAAGCTGCACACCAGCATCACCTTGAGCAGGAACACCAGCAGCTGCGTCACCACCACCGCAGAGTGGCTCATGGCGATCTCGTACCCGCCGGGCAGCGTGAACCCCGCGTCGTGCATGAAGGGCAGGTTGTAGCCGCCGAGGAACAGGGTGGTGAAGAGCGCGCCGATGATGGCGATCTCGATGAACTCGGCAAACATGAACAGCCCCATCTTCATGGCGCTGTATTCGGTGTAGTAGCCGGCGATCAGCTCCGATTCGGCCTCGGGAAGGTCGAAGGGGATGCGCTTGTTCTCGGCGATGGCCGCAGTCAGGAACAACACGGCCGCAAAGGGCTGGTAGACCACGCCCCAGGCCGGCAGGAAACCCAGGGCGACGCCCGATTGCTGGCGCACCATCTCGCCCAGGTCGACGGTGCCGAAGATGAGAATCAGGCCGAGCACGGTCAGGCCCATCACCAACTCGTAGGAGATCATCTGCGAGCCTGCACGCAAGCCGCCGAGCAGAGAGAACTTGTTCGCCGACGACCAGCCGGCGAGCATGGCGCCGATGATGGTCAGGCCGCTGAACGCAAACACGATCAGCAGCCCGGCGTCGAGGTCGGCGATCTGCATCTCATAGGTGCGCCCGCCGAACCAGCCGGCCAGCGAAGGGAACAGCCGCCCCGGGTCGAGGGCGCCTCCAAAGGGGATGACGGCAAACACCAGCAGCACCGGCGTGAACACCACCCAGGGCGCCAGCGCATAGGCGTAGCGATCGTAGGTGCGAGGCTTGAAGTCTTCCTTGACCAGCATCTTGATGCCGTCGGCGATGCCGTGGAACAGACCCAGGAAGACCAGCTTGATCTGCGTGAACGGGATGCGCACATAGGCGCGGTTGGCGCCGATGCGATCGGACATCACGGCCGCCTGCTTGCGCTCGACCCAGGTGAGCAGCGTGCCGAAGGTCATCAGCATGCCCACCGCATAGGCGATGAAGACCGCATAGACGGCCAGGTCCTGGGTCATGGCGCGGCGCCCAGCTGGGCGAACACGGCTTCGGCGTCGCTCACGCCGGGCGCCTTGGCGAAGCAGGCCTCGAATGCGCTGACCACCCCCTGGAAGTTGGTGTAATGGCCGCTGCGCTCGGTCATCGCGCTGATCGGCACGAACACGTCGGCGTGGCCGTTCTCGGGCTGCAGCCAGCTGTTCAGGAAGATGATGCGGGCCTGCGGCGGCAACTGCGCGAAGCTGAAGCCTTCGCCCCACACCAGCACCAGGTCGCAATCCGCGGGCAAGGCGGTGCGCACATCGGCAGGCAGCGGCGGGAAGAGTGCGCGCGCGGCAGCGGTGTTGGGGTTCTTGTCGGGCTGGATCAGCAGGTCGTCTTGCAGCCGCTCACCCGGCAGCGGCAGGCAATCGGTCTTGACGAAGCATCGCATGCGCGCACCCAGTGCGGCATTGAAGGCAGCCAGCTCTTCGTTCGAGGCCCAGTTCGAGACCAGCGCCACCGGCTGCCGCGCCGCCGTGATCAAGGCACGCGCCCGGGCCAGCGCGCCAGCCAGATCGACCGGCTGGCCCTTGTGCATGGCCTGCTCGGCGCGCGCGCGCTCGAACACCTGGGCCAGGTCGCGGCCCTTGTTGCAGATCCATGGCCCGTTGACGGCCGGGTTGTCGAGTGGCGTGACGCGGTCGATGCGCGCGTTCTGCTTGGCATCCAGGCGGTGCAGCTTCCATTC
>DASQFA010000494.1:0-4091 GCA_035633375.1 Rubrivivax sp. | reverse complement strand
GTGGGTGGAGCCAAGGACGGGGACCAAGGGAAACGCGGACCAACCACGCACGCGACGGACACAGAGCCGCGGTAGCGTGTCACCGGGGCTGGAACGCGTACGGCAAGCCGCAAGGCAACGGAAGAAGGAGAAGTTCACCGCACTGCTGCACCACATCAGCGTCGGCCTGTTGAGGGATGCGTTCCTGGCGCTCAAGCGCCATGCCGCGCCCGGAGTCGACGGCATCACGTGGCAGGACTACGGGGCGAATCTGGAGGGCAACCTCCAGGAACTGCATCGAAGCGTCCATCGCGGCAGCTACCGCGCCATGCCCGTCAAGCGCAGGTTCATTCCCAAGCCTGACGGCAAGCAGCGCCCGCTGGGGATCACGATGGGGGCTTCATAAAGCACTCCTTGCAATTGGGTTTGGGAATCGTGTCGGCATGCGACGGGGTTTGCCTGGGCAAGTCGATGCCAACGCCAGTGTGATCTGTTGGTACCCCACTGGCAAGCGGGCGGGGCCGCGTTGCCGCTTTGACTGTCACGAAATTGATTCGGTGACCGCGGGCAGATCCGGCCCGGGGGTGTTGGCAGCGACGGCCTCGAGACGGCGCCTGTCGCTGCGTGCTCAGTTGCCGCCCCGGCGACCCCTGGGGCGCCCATGGAAGGCCTGTATGCGCGGCGCCAGGGGTGGTCTGTGGCGTGATGGCCAAGGCCCGATTTGCAGCACCGCGGATGGTGGTCAGCGGCGGTTGCGGAGGTGGCCTGACGTGCTCACGCGATGGTGGAGCTGCCTCTCCTGCTCGTCGGTGAGCTTGATCCACCAGGGGCCGTTGTCGTCGACCTGGCGAGCCTGGATCAGCCCTTGCTGGATCCAGTAGTGGACGAAGTGGATGCTGACCCCGAGGCGGGTCGCCAGTTGGCGCACGGTGATCTCGCCCTGTCGAATGTTGCTGACCGCCGGCACGCCGTATCGGAAGCGGATCCACTTGACCATCGACAGCGTGAACGGCAGTCCGCGCGAACTGCGAAGTCCCTGTCGATTCAGTTCCTCAACGATCTGTGCATCGGATAGCTGTCGTGCCAAGTCTCGCACCGTGCCGACGATCTCTGGTGTGTAGCGAAGCCGGTCTGCGATGGGGCGCGGTAGATCGACTGTCGTGTCGGTGCAGGACCCTCCCCGCCAGCGGATGTGCATGATGATCTGCCTCGCATCAGGCAGCCTGTGGACGGTGATGTCGTCGACGAGCAGTCGCAGCATGCGCTTGCGATCCTTCGACTGGGTGGTCGAGGCCTGCCACACGCGAGGCAGATCCTGCGCCAGGTCCATGATCTTGGCTCTGTGCTCAGGCGTCAGGATCCTCGCCTTCTGGCTGTGAAACACTGCGGCCTCAGCCTTGATCGCATCGAGGTTCACCAGAGCCTTGTTCCAACGCTGCTCGAGACTCGAGGCCACCAACCGGTTGGACGGATCGACCTCTTCGTACCGGCGTTCTGCCAAAGAGCATTCGTAGGTCGCACGTTCGATGCGCATGTTCCACTGGCGCATGAGGTCTTGGTCGCGCTGCTCAAGGTTGTCCAGCGCAGCCAATGCCAATGCGAGTTCTGCCGGCTGCATTGCCTTGAGCGCCTCGTCGGTCACCGCGGCGTCGAGCAGGTCGGTGCGCACACTCAAGCAGCTCTTGGTGGCCAGGCCATCGCGACGCAGCCAGTTGCATTCGTAGGTGGGGTAGATACCGCCGTTGCCCCGATAGCGCACGGTCAGACAGCGGCCACATTTGGCGCACAACAGCACGCCCTGCAGCAAGGCCAGGCCTTCGCGTGCCGGACCACTGAGCACCGTCCCTTCTGCGTTGGTTCGGTTGTGCGCCAGTTGCTGCTGGTTGCGCTCGAAATCCTCGACGGTGATGTATCCCTCGTGATGCTGCGGCAGTTGCACGCGCCACTGCGACTTCGGCATCGCCCGCATCGTTTTGCGAATCTCCCCATCCGCGGTGATCGTCTTGGCGTACTGGTAGCGACCGAAGACGTAGGTGCCGGCGTACGCCGGGTTCTTGATGAGGCTGAGAACACGCGAGTGAGCAAGCTGACCCCAGATGAGCTTGCCGGCCCAGGCGCCGCCATAGGCGCGTGTGGGGAAGCGTAGACCGTCCTGGGCGAATCGCTGGACGACCGCGTACGCACTGCCTTCCTCCTGGAAAAGTCGAAACACCCGTTGCACTGCCCCGCGGACTTCATCGTCCGGATCCAGCACGATGCGGCCCTCGTCATCGTAGGAAAGACCCACAGGCAGCGGGGTTCGCAACTCACCCTTGCGCGCCTTGTTCAGCTTGCCGCCCAGGAGGCGCCCGCGCAAGAAATGCAGCTCGGCTTGGGCCATCGTGCCCTTCAGGCCGAGCAGCAATCCGTCGTTGAAGTCGGCAGGGTCGTAGCAGCCGTCTGCGTCGATCACCAAGGTGTGCGTCAACGCGCACAATTCCAGCAGTCGATGCCAGTCGAGGTTGGAACGTGCCAGCCGAGACACTTCCAGCGCAAACACTGCTCCGACCTGACCCATCGAGACGTCTGCCACCAAGGTCTTGAAGTCCTCGCGGCCGGCACTGTGTGCACCCGACATCCCCTGGTCCCGGTCCAACACCTGAATCGACCTCGGTGGCCAGCCCAGTGCCAGCGCCTTGTCGCGCAGTGCATATTGCCGCTCGGTGCTCTCCTGGTTGTGGCGCACCTGCGCCAACGTTGATTGCCGGATGTAGAGGTACGCCGGTTTGCTCTGGTGTGTCGGCGTGATCGTCGTGCTCATGGTTGACCTCCGCGAAGAGGGCCGGGTTGCCGTCGATCAGATCGACCAGCATGTTGGCCAATACCATGGCGCCGACGCGCAGATCGATGGGGTTGGTGAGCATCAGGGATCCCTGGCTCACCGTTGCCCCTTAGAGCGGCTCTCGCCGACGCAGCAGTTCGTGGTTGATCTCGGAGATTTGTTCCAGGATCTCTCGAATCTGGGTGTAGTTGGCCAGGCTCTCGTTGACAGCCTCGTAGTCGGCCTGGGGCACGTAGTCCATCCGCGGGGACGATCCGGGATAGCTGACGGAAAGGTAGTACTTGGGTCCGTGTCCCTGCCCGTCGGCGCACCGGCAGTTGGGATTGCCGCAGCGCTTGTAGCGCTTGATCAAGGAACCACGAAGGACGCAGTCCAGTGGCGGCAGCTTGCGCAGGAGCTGCCTGCGGCGTCGCTTGAGATCGGCAGCGGTTGAATCTGTCATTTAGAACGGACCACATGTATAACTGGTCCGATGATAGATGGCTGCAAATCATTTGGCAAGCCCTCCACGACAGCGGTCTGCCCAAATCTCGATCAGTTCGGTGAGTTCACAAAGCGAATGAAGGTCGAGTCGGCCAACCGAGCCGCAGAGATGCGCGGCGTGCCTGGGTGCAGCGAGGTCGGTCCATTCCCGAGCCACCGCGAAAGTGCCGCGCTCGGTATCACGCAAGATCAGCGTGTCGACACCGGCTACACACCTGGCCTTCAGTACCGCAAAGCGCTGGCCGCGACGGGGATGGAAGGGGTGCGTGATCTCAGCCCATCCCGAAGGGTGGCTGGACGTGGGTGCAGTTGACGTTGACCGTGCCGACTATGCGCGACCGGGCCATGCAAGCGCTGCACCTGTTGGCGCTCGATCCGACAGCCGAGACAACCGGCGACACTCACTCCTACGGTTTCCGCCGTGGGCGCTCGACGGCAGACGCCATCGAACAGGTGCGCAATGCGCTTGGGCGAAGGCACTCGCCGAAATGGGTGCTCGAGGGAGACATCAAAGGCTGTTTCGATAACATCAGTCATGAATGGCTTCTCGCCCACGTCCCCATGGACAAAGGCGTGTTGCGCAAGTGGCTGAAAGCCGGGTACTTCGAGGGTAATAGCCTCTTCCCGACAGAGAGCGGGACACCGCAAGGCGGGATCATTTCGCCCGTCTTGGCGAACTTGGCACTGGACGGTCTGCAAAGCAAGCTGGCGGGGCTCTTCCGCACGGTGCGCGATGCCAGGGCGGCCAAGGTCAACTTCGTGCGCTACGCCGATGACTTCATCATCACCAGCAGTTCGCGAGAACTGC
>DASQFA010000493.1:0-8750 GCA_035633375.1 Rubrivivax sp. | reverse complement strand
GCAGACGGTGCGCTTCGAAGTGCGCGGCGTTTCGCCGCAGCACCCGCTTGCATCGACACCGGTGCCAGGAACCCCGGACGCCGTCGTTCGCCGTTGAGGGCGCGGACCGCCTATGCCGCGACGGCGCAGCCCCCGTCCTCAGCGTCGCAGCCCGATAGTGCCACGCACTCGCGACTCATGGCGTGGTGTGTGCGGGCTTCTCACGGCGCATTGCAGTCGCTCAAGTCTTGACGGCGTAGTGCCGTTCGCGGCCAGGAGCCGGCATTGACTAACGACCGATTGCCTGCGCCGCGTGCCGACGAGCGACGGGGAACATCCGGCCGATCTCGCCGGTGCACGCGAATGGCGCAGGCAGGAGAACTCAGTCAGGCCCGGCAGCGGGAGGCCTCGTAATGAAGCCTACGCCGCGGCCTTCAGCATGAAGTCAACGTGCACGCCTGTGTGCGGAAACTCGATTCGGCCCTCATCATCCTTGCGCAGAACCCCGACCCGCAGCAGCAAGTGCACATCCGAGTGCACCGCGCGGACGTCGCGGCCGACGCGGCGCGCGGCCTCTCGCAACGTCACTGGCCCGGCGCCGATCAGTGTCTGCACGAGCGCCATGCGGTTGGGTGCGAGCACCTTCCATAGCAACTCGAACGACTCGAACGAGATCCGCTGTTCCTGCCGCTTGCCCGAAAACGCAGCCTTCACGCGCTGCTTGAAGGATTCGGTCGAATCGACCGTGATCGTCACAGAACCCATCTCATCCCCCCTTCCATCTGGCGACGTCGGCCAGGAAGTCGTCGAGCAGTTGGTCGACGGAAATGAACACGTAGGTCGTCTCCTTGCCACCCGTATGCCTGTGGTCGCCTTTGCCCGACTCGTTGTCGTAGCGCAGCACGCACTCGCCCTCGACGACGTAGGCGAGCCGATACTTGCAGCTGTGGGTCGAGCCGCTCAGCGGCTCCGGCAACCCCCAGACGGTCAAAGCGGGCCGCTCGACCCATGATCCTTGGGTTCGAATCCGCATCCGAACCAGGCGTTGCTGCGCCGTTCACCCCTTCGCGGCACAGCCGCGAACATCCATGCGCGCGCTGGCGCCGGCGCCGCGCAGGAAGGCCTCGACCACCGAGGAGCGGATGGCGTAATGGATCTTGGCCGACTGGCTCTGGTCGATGTTGATGAAGGTGTTGACGCCCACTACACGACCGCAGCCGTCGACCAGCGGCCCTCCGGAGTTGCCCTTGGCGATGGCTGCGGTGTGCACCAGCAGCGCGGCGCCGGTGGGGCCGGTCTGCAGCGATTGCACCGAGCCCTTGGTCAGGTTCAGGTCGGGTGCCGCGGAGACGTCGCCGCGGCGCAGGCGGTGGAAGTTGGCGTCCTGCGTCACCACCACCGACGGGTAGCCGGCGGCCACCACGCCGGCCAGTTTGCTGACCTCGGGCGCCAGGTCCAGCGTGCCGGCCGATACGCCGTTGTCCATGCGCAGCAACGCAAAGTCGGGCGAGCCGATGTCGGCGTTGCGCGTCACCTTCAGGATCGTGGCGCGCCGCACCGAGCCGAGGGCCTTGCTCGTCACCAGCACGTTCGGGCTGACGGAATCCTGCACTACATGCCGGTTGGTGACGATCAGGGTGGGCGAAACGAAGAAGCCCGTGCCCATGCCCGTGCCCTGCGCGCCGGCATCGACGAGCACGATCGCGGTGGCGTTTTCCAGGCGCTGTGCGAGTGCTGCGTCGGCCAGGGCCAGCGCCTCCCCGGAGGTCGGCAAGGGGGTGATCTGTGCAGCCGATGCGGCGCCGGATGGGCTGCCGGCACCGGGTGCCAGCGGCCCCAAGCCGGGGCCCGAACCCGGCCCTGCCACCACCGGCCTGAGGCTCTGGCCGGGTGGGCAATTGGGGGGGTCGTCGGGCCTGGCCTGCGCAAGGTCTTTCTCCAGGCTGCGCTGGCGCTCCAGCACCGCCTGCAGCCGCGCACCTTGTTCCTCGGCGCGGGCAGCGCGCTGCGACCATGACCACACGGCCCACAGCAGCAACAGCAGCGCCAGCACGGCGGCGGCGATCAGGGCTGGTCGCTTCCAGCGGGGCGGCCCGACGTTGCCGTTGACAGCTTGGTTCATGCGATCCCGCCTTCTTGCGATGAGATGCAGTCTAACCAATCAGGATCCGGGCCATTCGCCCTGGGCATGGCAAGCCCGGGGTGGGCGGACTTGCGTCGCCACGCCAGGTCACGAACCCGGGCATCTACGGCGTCGACGCTGCGGCAGCCGGCGTCGGCGCCTGGTGGTCGGACGCAGGGCCGGGGCGGTGCGGCGCCGCGACGCTGGGCGCAGCGCTGGCGGCACCGCTTCCCAGCTTCGCGGATACGCCGGCGTTGGCGCCGCCCGCCGCGCCGTCGGTGGCGTCCGCCGCCGGCGCGGGGGGGGCTGCTCGGCTCACGCCGGTGTCCGCCGAGATACGCTCGATCCAGCCACCGTTGGACAGCTCCGCGTACAGCGAGTAAGCCCCACTGGCTGCCAACCCGGGCGGAGCCTTCAGGGGTGCCACCGCCACACCCTTCAGCGCCGAGCCCATGAAGTCGATCCAGATCGGCAGGGCCAGCCGGCCACCGGATTCGCGGTCGCCCAGGCTGCGCGGCTCGCTGTAGCCCATCCACACCACCGCCGCCAGCTTCGGCTGGAAGCCGGCGAACCAGGCGTCCACCACGTCGTTGGTGGTTCCGGTCTTGCCGTACAGGTCGACGCGCTGCAGCCGCGCCTGTGCGCGGGCCGCCGTGCCACTGCGCGTCACTTCGTTCAGCAGGGCGGCGGTGAGGTAGGCGTTGCGCGCCGGGATGGCGCGTGTCTCGTCGCCCAACCGCGCAGGGGCCGATGCCTGGAAGATCACCTTGCCCTGTGCGTCGCTGATGTGCTCGATGACCACCGGGCTCACACGATGCCCGCCGTTGGCGAAGGTCGAATAGGCCTGCGTCATCTGCAGCGGCGTGACGCTGCCCGTGCCCAGCGCCAGCGTCAGGTCGGCGGGCTGGCGCGCCGGATCCAGCCCGAAGCGGCCGGCCCACTGCCGCATGCGCGTCGTGCCCACCACCTGCAACAGCCGCACGCTGACGATGTTGCGCGACTTGGCCAAGGCCTCGCCGAGGGTGATCGGGCCCAGGAACTGGCCGTCGCTGTTGGCCGGGCTCCAGCCGTTGCCGGCGGTAAAGGGCAGGTCGTCGATCACCGTGCCCGGCATCACGCCGCTCTCGATCGCGGCCGAGTACAGCAGCGGCTTGAAGCTCGAGCCCGGCTGCCGCCACCCCTGCGTCACATGGTTGAAGGGCTGGCGCGTGAAATCGAAGCTGCCCACCAGCGCGCGCACGCGCCCGGTCGACGTGTTCATCGCCACCAGCGCCGCTTCGACCTCTGGCCACTGCGAGATGGCCCAGGCTTTGCCGTCGTTCGCCACGCGCAGCACGGCGCCGCGCTCGATGCGCAATGGCGCCTTCGCACCAGGCTGCAGCGCGGCGCGCACCCAGCTAAGGCCTTCGCCCGCGAGCGTCATGCGCTCACCGCTGGCCAGCTGCACGCGCACTGCCTGCGGTGATGCCGACAACACGATGCCCACGCGCAGGGTGTCGTCGTCGCGGTAGTCCTTCAGCGCCTGCGCTGCGGCGCGCTCGACCGCGTCGTCGTTACCGGGGGGCAGGCTCTCGGTGCCCTCGGGGCCGCGCCACGTGTTGCGCCGCTCGTAGGCCAGCACGCCGCGACGCACGGCAGCATGCGCCGCCTGCTGCTCGGCGGCGATCAGCGACGTGACGACCTGGTAGCCGCCGGTATAGGCGGTGTCGCCGGCGCGCTGCACCACGGCCTGACGCGCCATCTCGGCGACGTGCGGCGCGACCACCAGGCGCTGGCCCGGCGGGCGGATCTTCAGCGTCTCGGCGCGCGCCGCCGCGTGCTGCGGCGCGTCGATGACGCCGGTGTCGCGCATGCGCTCGAGCACCACGCGCTGGCGCGTCTGCGCGCGCTCGAAGTCGGACACAGGGTTGGCGAAGTTCGGGTTCTGCGGCAGGCCGGCGAGCATGGCCGTCTCGGCGATCGAGAGCTGGTCCAGCGGCTTGCCGAAGTAGGCCTGCGCCGCCGTGGCGAAGCCGTAGGCACGCTGGCCGAGGTAGATCTCGTTGAGGTAGATCTCGAGGATGCGGTCCTTGGGCAGCGCCTGTTCGACGCGCAGCGCGAGCAAGATCTCCTTGACCTTGCGCTCGACCGTGCGCTCGCGCGTCAGCAGCATCGTGCGCACGAGTTGCTGCGTGATCGTTGAGGCACCCTGGCGTTCGCCGCCGCTGAGCATCGCGTACAGCGCGCGCGCGATGCCCTTGAGGTCGACGCCCGAATGCTCGCGGAAGCGTCCGTCCTCCACCGCCAGCACCGCGTCCTGCATCAGCTTGGGCGTCTGCGCCAGCGGCAGGTATTGCCGGCGCTCGCTACCAAACTGCGCGATCTCCACGCCGTCGGCGGTGAGCACGCGCAGCGGCAGTTTCGGGCTGTAGTTGACGACCGGGTCGATCGAAGGCAGCAACGCCGCCCCGGCCGGCGGCGCCGCCATGAGGACTGCCGTGGCGATGATTCTCGTCAGGCGCAGGTGCAGGCGTTCGCAATTCATGGTCATGCATTCTCGCCGAGCGTATGGGCAGGCGCCTTACACGGCGCCGCGGCTATGCCCTCGGCGTCCGTGCCGCATGGGCGTTCGCGGTACGATGCCGGCGCCCCGCACGCCGGGCAGGAGAGGCTGCGGCCCTGGCAAGGCAGCAGGTCCTGGGAGGGCCGGCCCGACCGCTGCGCCTTTAGCTCTCGCGCCTGGGCTACACCGTCGGTGCCTCGCCAGCAGCCGGGTCCTCGTTCCGCGAGGACCCACGCGCAAAGACTCGTTGCATGGCGCGAGCCTGAACCTCGAAATGATTGTCAGCGTGGCCGCGACGGCCGAGAAGCACCTGCACCAGGCTGCTCATGGGATAAGCGATCAGGAACACCGGCCCCCAGGTCTCGTACTGGGCCACATGGCGCGCTCGTGGGCGCGAAGAGCATCCTGGAGCTGATGCGTGGGAGCCAGCACCACGTGGCCGAAGGTGATGCCGGCGTAGGGCAGTTTCAGCAGCCATCTTGCCAGCGCATGATTCGAGTCTGTGAAGCCGACTTCTAGGACACCGCTGTGCACGCGCCCGCTGGCGCCGAGCAGGCATGGGACAGCGGCCAGGATCAGCCCGACCGCGGAACACGGGCTGGCCCAGAGGTACTTCAGCAAGCTTCGGGGGTTCATCAAGCAGCAGTGCAGGCCCTAGACCGCCAGAAACGATATGGCATAGGCAGCGAAGAGCCAGTTGAGGCAGAAGACGCCCAGCCAGCGCCACCACAGCGGCCCGTGGAAGGCGCGGAACGCGACCAGCAGGATGCCACCGATGACGCCCAGTGCCAGGCTGGCGCCGAGGAATTCACTGCGAAACCGACCGGCGCCGAGCGCCCAGACCAGCACATAGGTGCCGCCGCAAGCCATGGCGGCAACGGCCCAGGGCTTGAGCATCACCCGTGTGCGACGCGGATCGTCGGCCATGCAATCTCTCCCGCTCATGCTGATGTGGCGACCCCGCGCACCCGAAACGATGGCACTTGCCCATCGGCGAAGCGGCGACGGAGCGAGACACATCACGATGGACAATGTGGCATGCCGCAGCGCACTTGCGGCTTGTATTCTGCCTGGCAGGCACCACATCGCGGTCAGGAGAATCGGCCGTCGACGCGGCCGGTCTGGTTCGGCAGAGTTGCCGATGGCAAGATGGAGCCTTGAATATGGCGCGACTGATTCCGTTGCTGCTGGCACTGGCGGTCTTCCTGGTCTGGCTCATCGCCCGGCAACAGGCGGGTCGGCCGCGCAGCGACCGCAGCTACCGGCCGCGTGCCAACCCGCGCGGCGGGGCTGCGCCATCGGCCTGGGCAGACGGCGCCGACCACGGCACCGACTGGGTCGTCGCGCGCAGCGAACTCGATGGCGTTCGCGATGCCTACTCCAGTGCCGAGCTCGATGCCTCCAAGCCGCTCTACCGCTGCGCCGGCTGCCAGGCCTACTACCACCACAGCAGCCTCGACGCGCTTCGCGCCCAGAACTTCGGCCGCTGCACGCTGTGCGGCAGCCACGACCTGCGCGCGGTGCAACTGCGCTAGCCAGCGGCCTTCGCCATCCCACGGCCGATCCATGCACCGCGAACGTTACCTGCGCCAGCAGGACATCGAAGGGCTCGGCGTGGAACGTCTGCAGTCGATGCACGTCAGCGTCGTCGGTGCGGGCGCCGTCGGCAACGAGGTCGTGAAGAACCTGGTGCTGATGGGCGTCGGTGCGATCGACGTGCACGACTTCGACCGCGTCGAGATCCACAACCTGACGCGCAGCATCTTCCTGCGCGAGGCCGACGTGGGTGCAAGCAAGGCCGGCGCGCTCGTGGCGCGCGCTGCCGGCATCGACCCCCACGTGCGCCTGCGTGCCGTCGAAGGCGACGTCTGGCGCACCCTGCGCCTGGCCGAGCTGGCGCGACGCGATGTGCTGATCTGCGCCGTCGACAACCTCGAGGCGCGCATGCGGCTGTCGCAGTTGTGCCTGCTCGCAGGCGTCGACATGGTCAATGCCGGCATCGACAGCCGCCACGCCAGTGTCGAGGTTTTCCGTTTCTCCGCGCCAGGGCCCTGCGCCTGTTTCGAGTGTCATCTGCCGGACAGCGCGTACCGCAAGGTCGCCGAGCGTTACTCGTGCGGCTGGTTGCGCCGCGCCATGCTCGCCGAGGACCGGATCGCGACAACGGCCCTCACCGCCAGTGTGGCCGGCGCACTGGCCGTGCAGGCGGCGCTGCGCGTGGGCGGTGGCGAGGGCAGCGCGTCGCAGCGTGTGCTGGTCGACACGCGCGCCGGCACGAGCACCGTCGCCGCGCTGAGCCCCAACCCCGACTGTCCGGGATGTGCCCCTCTGTGGCCACGACCGCGGCGTGTCGCCGCGCAGGGCGACTGGCGGGCGGCGCTCGCGGCCCATGCGGGCCAGGCCGATGCGCTGCTGATGTCCGATGCGCTGATCTTCGACTACGTCTGCGCGGCTTGCGCCACGACGGCGCATGCGGCGCGCCACATCGGCCGGCGCGCGGACGAGTTCGACGATCGCATCATGCGCTGCGACGGCTGTGGCCAGATGGCGGTGCGCGTGGACGTCCGCGCCGAGGTCGGCGTCGACGAACTGCGCCAGCGCTTTGGCAGCTCGCCGCTGCCGCTGAAGTTTCTGCTTGCGCGGCTCGGCCAGCCGGACGCCGTCTGCATCGATCTGGAGGACTGCCCATGACACTGCCGCAGGAATACAAGCTTTCGATTCGCACCGCCGACCAGACGCGTCGCTCGGAGCTCGCGGTGTCGCCGCAACAGACCGGCGCCGAGATCATCCAGTCGGCCGTCGACCACTGGGCGCTGCCGGCCGACGCCGACTACACCCTGGTGAACGTGACGCAGGGTCGCGCGCTGGCGCCGCACGCCACGCTCGACCAGGCGGGTGTGCATGCGGGCGACGTGCTCGAGGTGCAACCGGTGCTCGTGGCCGGCGCGCTGCCATCCCGCGCACGCGCCTGACCTAAGCAAGAAGACGCCCGCCTGTGCGATGGCCGCCACGGCAAGACGCGATATCGATGTCGAACGCGTGCGCGCACTGGCCGCGGCCAGCGCCGGGCGCATCGGCGTCGTCACCTTGCCGATGGCCGGACGGCCGCGCTTCGTGCTCGACCTGGGCTACACCACTGCTGGCTCGCCCGCCTATCCCCGCGAGCGCCAGGCGTCGTCGCGCATCGCCATCGATCTGGGGCCGCGGCATCCTTTCCAGCCACCGCTGACCACCGTGCTGACGCCCATCTTCCACCCCCACGTGTTCGGCTCGGGCGTGGTCTGCATCGGCGCCCGATGGCTGCCCGGCGAAGGCATGGATCTGTTCGTGCGGCGCTTGGTGCGGCTGCTGGCCTTCGACCCGCTGCTGATGAACCCGCATTCGATCGCCAACGCCGCCGCCAACACCTGGTACCGCAGCAGCCTGCAGCGCCATCCGCAGGCCTTTCCCACCGATGCGGCCGCGATCGCGTGGCAGGCGGCGGGCTTGCCGGCCGGCGGGCGGGTGATTCGCCAGTGTCCGCATTGCGGCGCGTCGCTGCGCCTGCCCGCGGGGCGCACGGGAGCGGTGCAGTGCCCGCGTTGTGCACGCGATTTCGAGCTCAGCACCTGATGCGCTGGATCGACGCGCCCGAAGCCCCGGCGTGGCGCACGCTGTCCACCTGGCAGCGCACGCCGTGCCACGATGCCGATGCCGCTGCCGATGCCGCTGCCGATGCCGATGCCGCGACGCGGGCGGCGCTGGCCGAACGCGCGCGCGGCCTGGCGGCAGGCAGCGGCCCGATCGTCGCGCTGGCCTCGTCGGCGCTGGCCACGGCCTGGGCGCATGTCCGAGACAGCGCGCTCGAGCGCGGCGGCCTGCTCATCGGCGAGCCCTTCGTGAATGCAGCCGCCGACACCTTGCCCGCGCTGGTGCACGTGCGCGCCGCCGTGGCCGGCCTCGACGACGAGGCCACGTCCACGTCGTTGCGGCTGCACACCGGCGTCTGGGACGCCGCCCGCGCGGCGCTGCAGCCCGGCGAATACGTGGTCGGCTGGTTTCACAGTCACCCGGGCATCGGTGCGTTCTTCAGCGACACCGACCGGCGCACGCAGGCCGGGTTCTTCC
>DASQFA010000492.1:0-2033 GCA_035633375.1 Rubrivivax sp. | reverse complement strand
TCGTCCGACGGCCTGCGCCGCGGGCTGATGGTGTCGAACACCGGCCAGCCGATCTTGGTGCCTGTCGGGCGCGCCACGCTCGGGCGCATCATGGACGTGCTCGGCAACCCGATCGACGAGCGCGGCCCGGTGGGCCAGGATCTCACCGCCTCGATCCACCGCAAGGCACCGGCCTACGACGAGCTGAGCCCGTCGCAGGACCTGCTCGAAACCGGCATCAAGGTGATCGACCTGGTGTGCCCCTTCGCCAAGGGCGGCAAGGTCGGCCTGTTCGGCGGCGCCGGCGTGGGCAAGACCGTGAACATGATGGAACTCATCAACAACATCGCCAAGGCGCACTCGGGCCTGTCGGTGTTTGCCGGCGTGGGCGAGCGCACGCGCGAGGGCAACGACTTCTATCACGAGATGATGGATTCGGGCGTGGTCAACAGCGACAACCTGGGCGAGTCGAAAGTGGCCATGGTCTACGGCCAGATGAACGAGCCGCCCGGCAACCGACTGCGTGTCGCGCTGACCGGCCTGACCATCGCCGAATCCTTCCGCGACGAAGGCAAGGACGTGCTCTTCTTCGTCGACAACATCTACCGTTACACGCTGGCCGGCACCGAAGTGTCGGCGCTGCTCGGGCGCATGCCGTCGGCGGTGGGCTACCAGCCGACGCTGGCCGAGGAAATGGGCCGCCTGCAAGAGCGCATCACCTCCACCAAGGTGGGCTCGATCACCTCGATCCAGGCGGTGTATGTGCCCGCGGACGACCTGACCGATCCGTCGCCGGCCACCACTTTTGCGCACCTCGACTCCACCGTGGTGTTGTCGCGCGACATCGCCTCGCTGGGCATCTACCCGGCGGTCGATCCGCTCGATTCCACCAGCCGCCAGCTCGACCCGCTGGTCGTCGGCGAGGACCACTACAACACCGCCCGCGCGGTACAGGGCACGCTGCAGCGCTACAAGGAGCTGCGCGACATCATTGCCATCCTGGGCATGGACGAACTGGCGCCCGAGGACAAGCTGGCCGTGTCGCGGGCACGCAAGATCCAGCGCTTCCTGAGCCAGCCCTTCCACGTGGCCGAGGTGTTCACCGGCACGGCCGGCAAGTACGTGCCGCTGAAGGAGACCATCCGCGGCTTCAAGATGATCGTCAACGGCGAGTGCGACGCGCTGCCCGAGCAGGCCTTCTACATGGTCGGCACCATCGACGAAGCCATCGCCAAGGCGAAGAACGTCCAGTAACCGCGGCTGCGCGCCGAAGGAACCCCCATGGCCACGCTGCACGTCGATGTGGTATCTGCTGAAGAGAGCATCTTCTCCGGCGAGGCGAAGTTCGTCGCCTTGCCCGGCGAAATGGGCGAGCTCGGCATCTACCCGCGCCACACTCCGCTGATCACACGCATCAAGCCTGGCGCGGTGCGCATCCTGCGTGCCGACAACGACGAAGAGGAATTCGTCTTCGTCGCCGGCGGCATCTTGGAAGTTCAGCCCGGCACGGTCACCGTGCTGGCCGACACCGCGATCCGCGGGCACGACCTCGATGAAGCCAAGGCGGTCGAAGCGCGCAAGCAGGCCGAGGAGTCGATGAAGAACGCCAAGAGCGACATCGACTTCGCCAAGGCGCAGGGCGAATTCGCGGCCATGGCTGCACAGATCGCCGCGCTGCGCAAGTTCCGCAAGAAGTAGCACCCCGCGTCGGCCGCGCGCCGCCGGATGTGTCTCTTCAGCCGGCCGTGATGGCACGCTGCAGCAGGTGGGGTGGGCCGAGACGTTCGCCGCAGCTGCAGCAGTTCCTGTCCGCACTGCATTGACGCGCGACACGCGTGTCGTCGCGGATGGCTCGCAGCGGCGCCCTGGGCGACACTTTCGTGGCTCCCTCTTCCGGGGCTCTGCGAGGCGGTGCTGGGCTGCTGCAGCACGCAGGACACGGCGCACGTCCTGCGCCAGGCGAAAGCGCAGCTCGACTTTCCGATGCTCGGGGCACCGCTCGGCCGCGAGCGTTATGCGGGGCCGCTGAAGCCGATCAATAGCGTGTAGTCAGC
>DASQFA010000491.1:0-18160 GCA_035633375.1 Rubrivivax sp. | reverse complement strand
GAGGCGCAGTTCCCGGCCTTCGACGAGGTGAAGGCGCAGATCGTGCAGCGGCTCGAGCAGATCAAGCTGCAGGACTACCAGGAAAGCCTGCGCAAGGCGGCCAAGACCGACTACAAGTTCGCGCAGCAGTAGCGCGCTTCGAAAGCAGCGGCGGGCAGCCTGCCCGGCTCGGCCACGCGGCGACGTCGTCGCGTCGCGGCGGCCCGGGGCCGCTCAACTCTCCACGTCGCTCACCAGGCGGCCCGCCTCGATGCCCAGCTGACGCTGGCAGCGCGCGGCGATGGCCTGGTCGTGCGTCACCAGCACCAAGGTCGTGCCGGCCTCGCGGTTCATCTCGAACATCAACTCCATCACCGTGGCACCGGTGGCAAAGTCAAGGCTTCCGGTGGGCTCGTCGGCCAGCAGCACCGCCGGCCGCACGACGAAGGCCCGGGCCAGTGCCACGCGCTGTTGTTCACCACCCGACAGCACTTTCGGGTAGTGGCCGAGGCGGCTGGACAGGCCCACGCGGCCCAGCATCTCGGCCGCGCGCGGGCGCGCGTCGCGCTGGCCCAGCAATTCCAGCGGCAGCATCACGTTTTCCAGCGCGTTCAGGTTGGCCAGCAGCTGGAAGCTCTGGAACACGAAGCCCAGTTTGCGCGAGCGCACCTCGGCGCGCGCGTCCTCGTCCAGCGCGAACAGCTCGATGCCGGCCAGCCGCACCTGCCCGCTGCTGGGCCTGTCCAGCCCGGCGATGATCGACAGCAAGGTGCTCTTGCCCGAACCCGATGCGCCGACGATGGCCACCGACTCCTGCGCCCGCAGCTCGAAGTTGATGTCGTGGAGAATGGTCAGCGTACCGGTGGAGTCGGCCACCTGCTTGGTGATGTGTTGAACAGCAATGATCGGTTCGGACATGCGTCTTCTTGGTTCGGGGCTCACGCGGCGCGCGCTGCTGCTGCACTGTAGCCTGCTCTGCCTTCTAGGCGCCGGTGTGCGTAAATCGGCGGCCCAGGGAGCACCGCGCCGCGGCCCGGTGCTGGTGGTCGGCGACAGTCTGTCGGCCGAGTACGGTCTCGAGCGGGGCCGCGGCTGGGTGGCGCTGCTGCAGCAGCGGCTGCTGCGCGAGAAGATCGACACACCGGTGGTCAACGCCAGCATCAGCGGCGACACCACGTCGGGCGGACGCACGCGACTGCCGGCACTGCTGGCCCAGCACAAGCCCGGCGTCGTCATCATCGAACTCGGTGGCAACGACGCGCTGCGCGGCTTGCCGCTGAACATGACGCAGGCCAACCTGGGCGCCATGGCAAAGGCCGCCAAGGCCAGCGGCGCGCGCGTGCTGCTCGTCGGCATGCAGGTGCCGCCGAACTACGGCCAGAAGTATGGGCAGGACTTCGCCGCGCTCTTTGCCACGGTGGCCAAGGCCGAGGGCGCCGCGCTGGTGCCCTTCTTCCTGAAGAGCGTGGCCGACGGGCCGGATGCCGACAAGCTGTTCCAGGCCGACCGCATTCACCCCAATGCCGATGCCCAGCCGCGCATGCTGGACAACGTCTGGCCGGTGCTCAAGCCGCTGCTCAAATAGCGCGCCGCGACCGGTGCGGCCTCGAGGCCGATGCCGCTGGCGCAGTGTTTGACACTGCGCTAGCGCTCGCGCGTCGTCTGGCGCGAGTCCGGCGTGCGCCGGCGCTCGCCGACGTTGCCGCTGTCGGGCCTGCCGCGGCCGTCGACGCTGCGCATCGGCTGCGCCGGCACAGCCGCCGGCTTGGGCGCGACCGCCGGCGCAACCGCAGGTGGGGCCGGCGGCGGCCCTGCAGCGGCCGCGGGGGCAGGCCCGGGTGTCGGCACCGCCTGCGCCGGCATGAAGGGATGTGGCGCTGCACGCTTCGGCATCGGCGAATGGGCTGCCGCGGGCTGCGCCGGCGCGCCTGTGGGTGCCGGCACAGGCGCTGGCGCCAGAGCGGGTGCCTGCGCCGCTGCCGCTGCAGTTGCAGGCACTGCGGCCGGCGCCGGCAATGGGCGTACCGTGCCTATCGTCGGCGGGTTCGCCCCCGGCAGGCCGCGTTCACGCGGCGGCTGCGCAGGCTGGGGCGGACTGCCAGAGAACGGCGTGGACGGCGGGTTGGGCAACGGCACGGTGGTAACGCCGGGCAGTGGCGCCACGGCGCCTGCTGCAGGCGCCGGCCTTGGCCGAGGCTGCATCTGGGCCGGAGCGGGCTGCAGCGCCGCAGCAGCGGGGATTGCGGCACGTGGCGCGGTGGTTTCGCGCGCCGGCCGCGCAGGCCGTGGTGGCGCCTGAAGCTCGAACTGTTCTTGCTGCCATTGGCTTGGCAGCACCATCTCGTGAGCACGCAGCGCGGCGGCGGCCACCGGCTGGCGCGGTGCCATGGCGGGCGCGGGCAGCACCGTCACGGCCCCCGGCACGAAGCGGTTGCCCAGGGCGGGCGGCGCACCCTGAACATCGGGCTTGAAGGGATTGAGCCGGTTCACATGGCCGGGGCTGGCGCGATACACAGGCCGGTAGTGCTCGCGCGGCGCCAACGGCACCCAGCCGACCGCCGGCACCGGCCGGCTGCCGACCGTGACGCTGAAACGCGGCCCGCCGACCCAGCCCACCAGCGCCGGCGAGAACACCGGGCGCGGCACCACCGGCCCGGGGGTCCAGCACCAGCGGTTGCCCCACCACAGCCAGCGGCCGTAGTGGAAAGGCGCGAAGCCCCAGGGCGCGTCGTCGACCCAGGTCCATCCCCACGGGCGCAGCCAGACCCATTGGCCGTGGCGGTACGGCACCCATCCCGCCACCACCACCGTGGGGCTCCAGATGGCGCCAAATTCAGGATGCTGCTGCCAGCGGCCGTGGCGATCGAGATCTTCCGCGCCCGTCATCTCCGGCGGCACGAACAGTGTCGCGGCGCTGCGCGCGTCGGCCTGGTCCTCGCGCTGTACCGCCAGCGCAAAATCATCCTGCACCGGGGTGAGCCACTGGCTGCGCGTGTCGCTCAGCGCTGCGTCCTGCCAGAAGCGGGCACGCTGCCCGGCGTACATCGTCATCGACATACCCTGGCCTTCGACCTGCAAATCGCCGCGCCAGACGTAGGCCAGGCTGGTGTCATCCTGCCGGTCGATGCGGTACAAGCCGGCACGCAGTGGCGCGAAGCGCGCCTCGGGGTGCTGCACCTCCAGTTCGGACGCGACCTCGCGCGAGCGCACGCGCACCGCCAGGCTGCCGCGCTGCAGGTGGAACACCATGCGCGCGTCGTCCAGGCGCAGTGCCTCGAGTTCGGTGCTGCCGCCCAGCAGCAGCGTGGTCGAGCCGATGCGCAGCTCAGCCGAGGCCGCCGGCGCGGTGGACAGCCTGTCGCCGCCGGTGAAGGGCCGGTTGTGCAACGCCGCCACCCATTCGCCCTGCTCGGCCTCGTAGACCCAGACCTCGCCCAGCAGCGCGGCGACGCGCCCGACACGGCCGGGCGGATCCTCCTGGGCCGTTGCGGCACCCGCGCCGAAGAACAAGCCGCACAGCGCCAAGCACAGCGCGCGGCAGGCCTGGCGCGCCGCGGTGCTTGTCCACAACCGTGACTCTGGAATCATGACCCACCTCCCCGCGCCCCGCGGCCGAATTACGGCGCGCCGGGTGCCTATCTCAACGCGGCAGCCTGCGGTTTGGCTGACGGGCGCGCGCACATGGCTGGGTTGCGATAGCCCGCAGCCATCGAATCGCGCTGGACCGGCCGGTTGGCTGCGGCGCGCCAAAGTGCCGCCCGCGCCTTGCGTGCGTGATCGGTGCCTGGTCCACCGATGGCTATTCGTCGCCGTCGTTCGCGTCCAGATCGGGAAACAGCACGCTGGTAAAGCCCAGTTGCCGCAGGTCGCGCATGCGCGTCGGGTACAGGCGGCCGATCAGGTGATCACATTCGTGCTGCACCACGCGTGCGTGGAAACCGTCCACCTCGCGCGAAATCGGCTGGCCGCCGGCATCCACGCCGCTGTAGCGGATGCGCGCATGACGCGGCACCACGCCGCGCAGACCCGGCACCGACAGGCACCCTTCCCAGCCGTCGACCCACTCGTCGCCCAGCGGCTCGATCACCGGGTTGAGCAGCACCGTCAGCGGCACCGCCGGAGCTTCCGGGTAACGCTGGTTGTGGTCGAAACCGAAGATCACCAATTGCAGGTCCTCGCCGATCTGCGGCGCGGCCAGGCCCGCGCCGTTGGCAGCACGCATGGTGTCGAACATGTCCTCCACCAGCGCCAGCAGCGCCGGGGTGTCGAATTCGATCACCGGGGCGGCCACGCGCAGCAGCCGCGGGTCGCCCATCTTCAGGATTTCGCGAATGGCCATGGCTAGGCGAGTGAGTTACTTGAAGCTGGCCTTGACCGTCGGGTTGCCGGGCAAGCCCTGGTATTGAACCTCGACCTTCAGGCCGGGCCGGGGCGGCATCAGCCTGGAGAACGAGCCGACGCTGACCAGATCACCCTTCTTCAGCGCCATGCCGTTGCGCTGCAGGTCCTGCGCAAGCCAGACCACCGCATTCAGCGGATGTTCGAGCACGTCGCTGCCGCGGCCGGCGTCGAGGTCCTCGCCGTTGCCCATCAGCACCACCTTCATGCTCGCCAGCGACGCGGCGAACTCCGGCGTGCGCTGCACCGGGATCGGCGTGCCCATGACGAACCAGCGCGCGCCGACGTTGATGGCGGCAATGGCGGCACCGTTGAGCTTGGGCGGCGCCTCGACCACCAGGTCGGGAAGCTCGATCGCCGGGATCACCTGGTCGATGTGTTGCAGCACCTGTTCGGGCGTCTTCGCCTGGTTGATGGCGGAGCTGCTGACGCGCAGCAGCAGGTCGGCTTCGAACAGCGGCCGCGCGCCAAAGGCCGCTTCGACCACCGCGCCATCAGGCAGCATCATCGGTGCATACAGCGTGCCCCATACCGGCGCCGTGGCATTGAAGCGCTTTTGCACCGCCGGGTTGGTGAGCCCAGCTTTGTAGCCGACCACCTTGGCGCCGGTCTGCTGCGCAAGGAACTTGTTCACCTTGGCGCGGCTGCATTCGCCGTCGGCCGTGGACAGGCCTTCAGGGTTGGCCGCCGGCTTCTTGGCCAGGTAGTTGGCCACCAGCGCGGCGGCCTCGGTATCGCTCAGGCAGGCGGCACCGGCCGGGAACGCCAGCCCCAGCATGGCAGCCAGGGCCAGGCCGGGTAAAGCGATGCAGGGACGATGCTTTTTCATACTGCTCTCCAGCTTGGATTTCTCGGCAGATTATGCGGCTGCCGCCCTGATTCGACGCGCGTCACGGGCCACAAGCCGGAAGCTCCAGCAGCGCCAGCAGGCCGGCTTCGTCCAGCACCGGTACGCCCAGTTCGAGCGCCTTTTGCAGCTTGCTGCCGGCCTCGGCCCCGGCGACGACATAACTCGTCTTCTTCGACACCGAGCCCGCCACCTTGGCACCTGCCGCCTCGAGCATGTCCTTGGCCTGGTCGCGCGTCAGCGTCGGCAGCGCGCCGGTGAGCACCACCGTCTTGCCCGCCAGCGGCCTGGGCGGGCTCGCGGCCGACCCTTCGTGCTCGCCCCACTGGATGCCGGCGGCGCGCAGCTGCTCCACCACCTCGCGGTTGTGGGGCTGCTCGAAGAAGGTGCGGATGCTGCGTGCCACCACCGGGCCGACGTCGTCGACTTGCAGCAGCTGCTGCAGCGGGGCGTCCAACACACGATCCAGTGAGCCGAAGTGCCTGGCCAGGTCCTTGGCCGTGGTCTCGCCGACGTGGCGGATACCCAGCGCATACAGGAAACGCGGCAGCGTGGTGTGCTTGCTCTGCTCCAGCGCAGCCACCAGATTGGCGGCGCTCTTGTCGGCCATGCGCTCCAGCGCCGAGAGCTTGGCCAGGCCCAGGCGGTACAGCTCGGGCAGCGTGCGGATCAGCCCGCCGTCCACCAGCTGATCCACCAGCTTGTCGCCCAGGCCTTCGATGTCCATCGCGCGCCGGCCGGCAAAGTGCAGGATCGCCTGCTTGCGCTGCGCGGCGCAGAACAGGCCGCCGCTGCAGCGGTGGTCGATGCCGCCCTTCTCGCGCTGCACCGCGCTGCCGCACACCGGGCATTGCCGCGGCATGCGGAAGTTGGGCACGTAGGGCACGCGCGGCTGCCGCCTCGATCCGGCTTCGCCGGGCGACACGTCGCCCTCGGGGGGCGACGGCAACGCCGTCCCGGGACCCAGGGTCACGCGGCCCACCACTTCGGGAATGACATCGCCGGCGCGGCGCACGATTACCGTGTCGCCGACGCGCACGCCCTTGCGCCGCAACTCGAACAGGTTGTGCAGCGTGGCATTGCTGACCGTGGTGCCCCCCACGAACACCGGCTCCAGCTTGGCCACCGGCGTGAGCTTGCCGGTGCGCCCGACCTGCACCTCGATGGCGTTGAGCCGAGTCAACTGCTCCTGCGCCGGGTACTTGTGCGCCACCGCCCAGCGCGGCTCGCGCGTGACGAAGCCCAGGCGCTTCTGCAACTCGATCGAGTTCACCTTGTAGACCACGCCGTCGATGTCGAAGGGCAGCGCATCGCGCTTCTCCCCCATCGCGCGATGAAAGCCGATCAGTCCGGCCGCGCCGTCGGCCACCGCGCGGTCCGCACACACCGGCAGGCCGAAGGCCGCAATGGCATCGAGCGTGGCGCTGTGAGTGCCGGGCTGCACCCAGCCCTGCACCTCGCCCAGGCCATAGGCGAAGAAGCTCAGCGGCCGCTGCGCGGCAATGGCCGGGTCGAGCTGGCGCACCGCGCCGGCGGCGGCGTTGCGCGGGTTGACGAAGGTCTTGTCGCCCTTCTCGCGCTGGCGTTCGTTCAAGGCCTCGAAATCGTCGCGGCGCAGGTAGACCTCGCCACGCACCTCGATCAGCCCGGGCGCCACACCTTGCAGCCGCAGCGGAATGCGCTGGATGGTGCGGATGTTCTGCGTCACGTCCTCGCCGGTCTCGCCGTCGCCCCGTGTCGCCGCCTGCACCAGCACGCCCTGCTCGTAGCGCAGGTTGATGGCCAGGCCGTCGAACTTCAGCTCGGCCGCATATTCCACCGGCGCTGCGTCTTCGGCCAGCTCCAGCTCGCGGCGCACGCGCGCGTCGAAGGCTTCGGCGCCGGCTGCCGTGGTATCGGTCTCGGTGCGGATGCTGAGCATCGGCAGCGCGTGCCGCACCGGGCTGAAGCCGTCGAGCACGCGGCCGATGATGCGCTGCGTGGGCGAATCCGCGCTGCGCAGCTCGGGGTGGGCGTCTTCCAGTGCCTGCAGTTCCTGGTACAGCCGGTCGTACTCGGCGTCGGGGATCTCGGGTGCATCCTGCACGTAGTAACGATGCGCGTGGTGCTGCAGTTGCGCGCGCAGGGCGGCGGCGCGCTGCCGGGCAGTGTCGATGGCGGTTGTCATGGCCCGCTAGCATGCCACGCGCTCGATGCGGCACGGCGCACCGTGGTATCGCGGTATCGCGGTATCGCGCAGCATCCGTGCGGCGCAGCATGCGCCGGCCGCAGCGCACTGCTGGCAGAATCAACCCGCACTTGGCAGCCGTCCAGGCGCCGCAAATCACCACCGAAGCATCCCCGAACTCTCCCCATGACACTCGAAGCCCTTCGGACCCTGCTCTTCAGAAGGCGCTGGCTGGCTGCTGCCGCACTGTCCACGCTGCTCATGGCCTGTGCGCCGATGCCCGTCGCGGTGACCACGCGCGACCCGTTGCCGTCGTGGAACGAAGGTGCGAACAAGCAGCGTATCGTCGATTTCGTGCGCGCGGCCAGCACCCCAGGGGGCAAGGACTTCGTGGCGCCCGGAGAACGCATCGCGGTGTTCGACAACGACGGCACCTTGTGGGCCGAGCAGCCGATGTACTTCCAGCTCTTCTTTGCGCTCGACCGCGTCAAGGCCCTTGCGCCGCAGCATCCCGAATGGAAGAACAAGGAGCCTTTTGCCTCGCTGCTGAAGGGCGATGTGAAAGGCGCCCTTGCCGGCGGCGAGCACGCCATCCTCGAAATCGTCATGGCAACCCATGCCGGCATGACCACCGATGAGTTCGCGAAGCTCGTGGGGGACTGGGCCGCCACGGCGACACACCCGACGACAAATCGCCGTTTCATTGAAATGGTCTACCAGCCGATGCTCGAAGTGCTGGACTACCTGCGCGCGAACGGCTTCAAGACATTCATCGTTTCTGGTGGGGGCATCGAGTTCATGCGCCCCTGGACGGAAAAGGTCTATGGCATCCCGCCCGAGCAGGTCGTCGGCAGCAGCATCAAAGCCAGGTTCGAGATGCGCGGCACCGTGCCCGTGCTCGTGCGGCAGCCGGAAATCGATTTCATCGACGACAAGGAAGGCAAACCCGTCGGCATCAACCAGCACATCGGCCGCCGGCCTATCGCCGCCTTCGGCAACTCCGATGGCGATTTCCAGATGCTGCAGTGGACCACCACCGCGTCGGGCCTGCGTCTGGGCATGTTCGTGCACCACGACGACGGCGTGCGCGAGTACGCCTACGACCGCAATTCCAGCGTCGGCCGCCTGTCCGAAGGGCTGGCCCAGCACAAGGCCATGGGCTGGGGGCTGATCAGCATGAAGAACGACTGGAAAGTGATTTTTCCGCCCTTGAAATGAGCGACAACTTCGATCTGGTGGTGATCGGCGCGGGCTCCGGCGGCGTGGCGGCATCGCGTCGAGCAGCCTCGCACGGTGCCAGGGTGGCGATCGTCGAAAGCAGCCGCGTCGGCGGCACCTGCGTCATCCGCGGCTGCGTGCCGAAGAAGCTGCTGATGTACGCGGCGCAGTACGGCGACGCGTTCCGCGAGGCGGCGGGTTACGGCTGGAACCTCGGCCATCCGCACTTCGAGATGCCACGCTGGGCGGCGCAGAAGGCGGCCGAGACGCAGCGCCTGGAGCACATCTACCGGCAGCTGCTGGCCGGATCGAAGGTCGAGCTCGTCGAAGGCCGTGCCGTCGTCGACGGGCCGCAGCGCGTGCGCGTGGGCGACCGTGTGCTGAACGCCAAGCACATCCTGATCGCCACGGGCGCCGCGCCGGTGCGCGACAGCATCCCCGGCATCGAACACTGCCCGACCAGCGACGAACTGCTCGACCTGCGTGTGCTGCCCAGGAAGGCGGCCATCATCGGCAGCGGCTTCATCGCGCTCGAATTTGCCAGCATGCTGGCGCGCCTGGGCGTGGCCGTCAGCCTGTTCTACCGCGCGCGTCTGCCGCTGCGCGGTTTCGACGACGACCTGCGCACGCGCGCCGTCGCGGCCTTTCAGGCGGCCGGTGTCGAGCTGCATCCGGGCGCCGCGCCGCGCGAAGTGCAGCGCGCCGGCGGCGAGTGGCTGCTCATCGCCGGCGACGAACGCATGCGCGAGTACCCGTTCGTGCTCAACGCCACCGGCCGGCGCCCCAATACCGCCGGGCTGGGCCTGGACACGCTGGGCATCACGCTCGACGCGGCCGGCGCGGTGCCGGTGGATGCGCGGCTGCACACCACGGCCGAAGGCGTCTACGCCATCGGCGATGTCACCCACAAGTGGAACCTGACACCGGTGGCCATTGCCGAAGGCCGCGCATTGGCCGACTCGCTGTTCGGCCCGAACCCGCGCGAGGTCGATTTGAGCCTGGTGTGCGCGGCGGTGTTCACCTTGCCGCCGCTGGCGACGATCGGGCCGACCGAAGCCGAAGCACTCGCAGCCGGGCACAAGCTGAAAGTCTTCGAGGCTGATTTCCGGCCGATGCGCCAGGCCTTCATCGACGGCGCCGAGCGCTGCTACATGAAGCTGCTGGTGGCTGCGGACACCGACAAGGTGCTGGCCGTGCACATGCTCGGCGCCGACGCGCCCGAGATCGTGCAAAGCCTGGCAGTGGCGCTGACCGCTGGCGCGACCAAGGCGATGTTCGACCGCACGATTGCCGTGCACCCGACGGCGGCCGAGGAATTCGTGCTCATGCGCGAGCCCTCGCGACGGGTGGGCTGAAGCACGGATTCGAGTTCAACGATCCCAGGGGGCGTTCTTGGCCCAAGGGCGGGGGACAGCGCAAAGTGGCCGAATACAAGCAGCCTTCACCGCAGAGGAACCAAGGACGCAGAGGTCCGCAGAGAAATACAGGAAACGATTTGAATCCATTGCATTTCCTCTGCGCCAACTCTGCGTCCTCCGTTGCTCTGCGGTGAATGAATTCGGTGTTTCGCGAGCGGCGGCTTTGCGCCGCAAGCAGCCCGTGAGTCGCGAGCAGCTGAATGCCAACACGCACGAGTTACGCCAGCGCCATGCGATGGCGCTCGAACATCACCCCCTGGAATGGCTCGTGCACGCTTCGCTGCAGGGTGAAGCCGGCGCGCGTAAAGACTGGCAGGCTGAAAGGCGTGGCCCAGGCCGCAAAGGCAGCCACGCCCTGCTGCCTTGCACTGGCCAGCGCCTGAGCCAGCAGAGCCGAGCCCAGGCCTTTGCGCATGGCCGCGGCGCGCACGTACAGCGAACGCACCTCGCCATTGGCATCGATGCCGCAAAAGCCCAGCGGTCCTTCGGCATCTTCGGCCATCCAGGTGCGCGCCTGCAGCACATAGTCGGCAAAGGCCGGAGCGTCGTGGGCAAAGCCTTGCCATGCGAGGACCTGCTCTGCGCTGTAGACCTGCGGGCCGAGTTCTCGCGCGCAGTGGGCGTACAGCCCGGCCAGCGCCGGCACGTCGGCTGGGGTGGCAAGTCGAAACCGAAGGACCGACGGCAGAGCCGCGCCGGCGGCGCTGCTCATGCGCCGCTCACCCCGCGAAAAGCCGCCGCGCGGCTGGCGAGCCTGCCGCCAGGTCGTGCGACTCCAGCGCGGCGTAAAGCTGCGCCAGCTCCTTGCCGATGGCGTCGAAGGCATGCAGCGTGATCGGCCGGCCGGCATCGTCCAGCAGTTCGGCGTCCATGTCCTCGGCCAGCGCATGCGCCACCTTGTGCCAGGTGGGAAAGGCTTCGCCCGCGGCCGGTGTCTGCGGCACGTCCAGGCCGAGGCTGACTTCGCGCAGCGCGGCGGCCTGCGGGTCATCGGACAGCGCGGCCTGGGCATCGAACTCCAGCGCCAGCACCGGCGGCGCACCCGGCGCCGATGCCGGCAGCACCAGCCGACCGGGCACGGAGCCCGGCACCAGGCCCTGGCGGCCGGCGCATTGCTGCACATAGCCCACCGACCAGGCCACGGTGCGCGCCACCAAGCGCAGCGTCAGTTGCGCATCCAGCGGGCCGGCAAAACCGTCCAGCTCGCGGGCCCGCGCCACCACGTCCAGCATGTCGGGAAAGTCGGGCAGCGCGCCCACGCCTTCGGCAAAGGCCTGCAGCTTGTGCACGAACTCGGAGTATTCGATCTCGTTCAGCGCACCGCTGCGGTTGGCCAGCTGCACCCCGGCCTGCAGCTCGCCGTAGCGCTGGTCGGCGGCGGGTTGTTCCCAGTCGCCCGATTCGAGGTTCAGGCCTTCGATGTAGAAGGGCTTGGTGCCGGCACGGCGCGTCGACGGCCAATGCGCCAGCACCAGCTCGCCGCTGACCGGGGCCTCCAGCGACAAGGGCACGATGGCATCGATCAGCGCATCCAGCCGCGCCTGGCGCCGTGCTGCCGGCATGCGCCGCTCCATCGCGTCGGCCGCAACGCCGGGCGCGCTTTCGGACGGCACCGCCGCATCGCCCAAGGCCGGTTCCACGCGCAACGGCACCGGCAGGGCATCGGCCTGGCGCGGGCTGGCGCGCCGCGCACTCCAGATGCCATGCACCAGCAGCGCCACCAGCAGCACCGCGCCGGCGATGACGAGTGCAAGGGTCAGGCTCATGGCAGCTTGGCCAGGCACGCATCGAGCAGCCGCCACGCATCCGGCGGTGCGCTGGCAGCGGCCACTCCAGCGGGCGGCCGAAAGCCGCAGGCGCTGGGCCTGTTCATGCCGCTTCGGCCATGCCGACGGCCGCGTCCATGTCCACCGCCACGATGCGCGACACGCCCTGCTCCTGCATGGTCACGCCGATCAGCTGCTCGGCCATCTCCATGGCGATCTTGTTGTGGCTGATGAACAGGAACTGCGTGCCCTGGCTCATCTCGGTGACGAGCTTGCAGTAGCGCTCGGTATTGGCATCGTCCAGCGGCGCATCGACTTCGTCGAGCAGGCAGAACGGCGCCGGGTTCAGCTGGAAAATGGCAAACACCAGCGCGATCGCGGTGAGTGCCTTCTCGCCACCGGACATGAGGTGGATGGTGCTGTTCTTCTTGCCCGGCGGCTGCGCCATGACCTGCACGCCGGCATCGAGGATCTCGTCTCCAGTCATCGCCAGCCGCGCACTGCCGCCGCCGAACAGGCTGGGGAACATGCGGCCGAAATGCTCGTTCACCTGGGTGAAGGTCTGGCCCAGCAATTCGCGTGTTTCGAGGTCGATCTTGCGGATGGCGTCTTCCAGCGTACTCATCGCTTCCTGCAGATCGGCGTTCTGCGCGTCGAGGAAGGTCTTGCGTTCGCGCGAGGCTGTCAGCTCCTCCAGCGCCGCCAGGTTCACAGCGCCCAGCGCGGCGAGCTCGCGGTTCAGCCGGTCGATCTCGCCCTGCAGGCCCCACAGCTTGACGCTGTCGTGTTCGATGCCTTGCGCCAGCACCTGCAGGTCGACCTGCGCCGCCGCCAGTTGCTCCATGTACTGCGCACCGCCCAGCATGCCGGCCTGCTGCTCCAGCTGCAGCCGGGTCAAGCCCTCGCGCATCGGCTCCAGGCTGCGCTCCAGGCTCAGGCGCTGCTCCTCGGCGGCGCGCAGCCCCGCGCTCAACTCGTCGTAGCCGCTGCGCGCGGCCGCCAGCACCTGTTCGCGCTGCAGCCTCAGCGCCAGCGCAGTTTGCAGGCCGGCCGTCGCGGCGGCGTCGTTCAACCCGGCCAGCTCTTCCTCGATCTGCGCGGCGGCCGTCAGATTGGTCGCCACCTGCTGCTGCGCGGTGCCGATGGCGCGCTGCAGCTCGGCCTGGCGCGCGACCAAGGTGCGCGCCTGGAACGCCGCCTCCTGCGCCTGGCGCTCCAGCGCGCGCAATTGTTCACGCGCGCCGTTCAGCTGGCGTTCGGCGGCGATGACGGCGTCGTCCAGGTCGCTGTGGCGCTGTTGCGCGTCGGCGAGCTGCTGGTCCAGTGCTTCGAAGCGCGCCTCGCCCACGTTGCGCCGTTGCTGCAGTTCGTCGAGCAAGGCCGTGGCTTCGGCCAGTTCGCCGTCGAGCTGGCTGCGACGTGCCTGGCTGGCCTCGGCCTGCTGGCCCAGGCGCAGCAGTTCCACCTGCGTCTGGTGCGCGCGCGTCTGCGCCTCGGCGGCCTCGCGCCGCGCCGTGATCAGGCGCAGCGAGGCTTCGGTGTGGGCCGCCTCGACACGCACGCTGGCGATGCGTGATTCGTCTGCAATCAGGCACTGCGCGCGATGCTGGCGTTCGAGGTTCTCGATCTCCTGCTGGCGCGCCAGCATGCCGGCCTGCTCGGTATCGGGTGCGTAGAAGCTCACCGCATGCAGCGACACCGCATGCCCTTCACGCGACATGACGACCTCGCCATGCGTGAGCTGCCCGCGCGCGGCCAGGGCTTCGTCCAGGCTGGGCGCGGTGTACACGCCTTCGAGCCAGTCGTTGAGCAGCGCCTGCAGACCGGCGTCGTTCAGGCGCAGCAGATCCGACAGGCGCGGCAGCGCGCGCTGTGCGCTGGCCGCAGCGTGCGCCATCGCGCCGGCATGGGCCGAATAGAAGGCCAGCCGCGTCGGTGGCGCATCGGCGGCAAAGGCGCGCACCTGGTCCAGGCGCCCCACCTGCAGCGCGTTCAGGCGTTCGCGCAGTGCCGCTTCGAGTGCCGTTTCCCAGCCCGGCTCAATGTGCACCTGCGTCCACAGGCCCTCCAGGCTGTCCAGGCCATGCTTGATCAGCCAGGGCTTGAGCTTGCCGCTGCTTTGCACCTTGTCCTGCAGCGCGCGCAGCGCCTCCAGCCGCGCACCCAGCTCGGCCTGCCGCGAGGCGTCGCCGGCTGCGGCCTGGGCCATCGCGCGGCGTTGTTCGTCCAGCGTCTGCAACTGCTCGCCCAGTTCGTGCAGGCGGGCTTCGGCCACGGCCTGGCCCTCGTCCAGCGCCGCGCTGCTATCCTTCAGCTCGGCCAGGCGCTGCAGGTCGGGCTCGGCCAGGCCCTGGCGTTCGCTGCCCAGGCGCTCACTGCGTTGCTGCAACTGGCGTGTCTGATCGTCGAGGCTGCGGCTTTCGGCGGCCAGCACCTGGATCTGCTGCTGCACCTCGGCCACCGCAGCACGCTGCTGCTGG
Source organism: Rubrivivax sp. (assembly GCA_035633375.1). Lineage (GTDB taxonomy): Bacteria > Pseudomonadota > Gammaproteobacteria > Burkholderiales > Burkholderiaceae_C > Rubrivivax. The sequence goes on along the minus strand of DASQFA010000491.1, from coordinate 3,887 downwards.
CTGCGCTGCTGTGCGTCGCGCAGCGCGTCCTCCAGGCCGGGCATCTGCAGCGCCTGCTCTTCGGCCTGCGCGGCCTGCAGCTGCGATTGCGCTTCGGCCGTCTGCTGGCCCAGCGCGATCTGCTCCAGTTCGGCCTGGTTTTCGCGTTGGCGCGCGGCCCATTGCTCGTCCTGCGCGCGCAGTTCGTCCAGCCGCGCCTGGGCGCGCTCGCGCCCTTCGACCACATAGCGGATGCGTTCTTCGAGGCGGCTGACCTCGAGCGCGGCCTCGGCCAGATCGCCCTGGCGCTGGTGCAGGCTGTCGGCGGCGGCATAGTGCGCCTGGCGCAGCGCCTCCATCTCGGCCTCAACGCGGCGCAGCTCGGCCACACGCGCTTCCAGTGCGGTGGTGGCTTCGATCAGCGCGGCGTGCGCACGCTGCTCTTCGTTGGCCGCGTCGCGGTGCTTCAGGAACCAGAACTGGTGCAGCTTCAGCGTGCCCAGGTCCTGCAACTGGCGGTATTGCGTGGCCACCTCGGCCTGCTTTTCGAGCTTATCCAGGTTGGCATTCAGCTCGCGCAGGATGTCGTCCACGCGCGTCAGGTTTTCGCGCGTGTCCTTGAGCCGGTTTTCGGTCTCGCGGCGCCGCTCCTTGTACTTGGAGACACCGGCGGCTTCCTCGAGAAACAGCCGCAGCTCCTCGGGCCGGGATTCGATGATGCGGCTGATGGTGCCCTGGCCGATGATGGCGTAGGCGCGCGGGCCCAGGCCCGTGCCCATGAACACGTCCTGCACGTCGCGTCGACGCACCGGCTGGTTGTTGATGTAGTAGCTGGAGCCACCGTCGCGCGTGAGCACGCGCCTGACGGCGATCTCGGCATACTGATTCCAGGGCCCGCCGGCGCGCGCATCATGGTTCTCGAAGACCAGCTCGACACTGGCACGGCCGGCCGGCTTGCGCAGGCCCGAGCCGTTGAAGATCACGTCCTGCATCGACTCGCCACGCAACTCGCTGGCCTTGCTTTCGCCCAGCACCCAGCGCACCGCGTCCATGATGTTGGACTTGCCGCAGCCGTTGGGGCCAACCACGCCGACGCGCTGGCCGGGCAACGCAAACGTGGTGGGGTCGCTGAAGGACTTGAAGCCGGAGAGCTTGATCTGGTTGAGGCGCATGGCGGGCCGAAAGCGGCGTTTCGAGCTTGAAGAATCAAACTAAGTGTTTGATTTACAAAGATTTTTTTGGTTTATTTGCGCCCGCGATCATATCATCCGCCAGCCCCGCACCTACAGCATCTCCTCGGGCACCAGGGGCTCCAGCAAGTCCAGCAGGAAGCGGCTGCCGAAGTCGGTGTCGGGCTCGTACTGCCCCGCGAGCTCGGCACCGTCGCCCGCCGTCCAGTGCAGCGTCTGGCCATCGGGGTCCAGGTGCAAGCGATAAGAACCTTCGCGCTTCAGCCGATCGATCAGCGCATGCACCTCCTCGGCCAGTTCGGGGCTGCGGATGAGCAGGCCGAATTCGGTGTTCACGTCGCGCGAGCGTGGGTCGAAGTTCATCGAGCCCAGGTACACCAGCTGCCGATCGACGAGCGCGGCCTTGGCATGCAGGCGCAACACGGTGCCGCCGACGAGCAACTCGCGCAGCACGCGCCCGGCGCGTGACGGACTCCACTCATACAGCTCCACGCCTTCGCGAAGGATGGCCACGCGGTACTTGCGGTAACCCAGGTGCACCGTCGGCTCGTCGGTGGCGGCCAGCGAGTTGGTGAGCAGGCTGACCTGCACGCCGCGCTGGCGCAAGCGGCGCAGCCCGGCCATGTCCGCGGGTCCGGGGACCAGGTAGGGCGAGACGATGACCAACTCCTGCTGCGCCTGGCGGATGGCCTGTGCCACCAGCAGGCGCACCTGGGAGCCGCGAGTGGCCAGCATGCCGATGTCGATGGCGACCTCGTCGCTCTCGACCTTCGCCGGCGAGTCGTAGGCCACGCTCGCCGGCGCCAGCCGCATCGCCAGGCGTCCTTGCTGGAACTCTTGCGCCAGGGCGCTGGGCGCACGCGCCACCCGGGCTGCCGCGCTGCATTCGGGCGTGTCGCAGTCGGCATCGAGCGCCAGCGCCAGGGCGCCCTGGCGCTGTCGTGCGGACAACGGCTCTTCGACCACCGTGCGCAGCTCGTGGCTGTAGTCGCTGTTCCAGTACAGGTCGAAGGCCTGTGCCATTTGCGGCACCAGCGCACCGGCGACGAGCACGTCGATGTCGACGTACGTGCCGCTTGCCGCGGACAGGAAATAGGCATCGGCAATGTTGCGACCGCCGGCGATGGCAAAGCTGCCGTCGGCCACGAGCAGCTTGTTGTGCATGCGGCGATGCATGCGTTCGTCACCCAGGGCGGTTTCCACGAGCCGACTCAGGTGGCTGTTGCGCTCGGCCAGGAACGGGTTGAACAGCCGCACTTCCGCATCGGCAAACGACGCCAGGCCCAGCCACAGCGCATCGTCCCCTGCGGTGTACAGGTCATCCAGCAACAGGCGCACGCGCACGCCGCGCGCCGCAGCGTCGCGCAAGGCACGCATCAACAGGCGACCGGTGGCGTCGGTCTTGAACTGGTAGACCTGCAGGTCCACCGACACCGTCGCGCCTTCGATCAGCGCCAGGCGCGCGTGCAACGCTTCCGTGCCCGACGTCAGCAGCCGAAAGCCGCTGTCCTCGCCTGGCGCTGCCGACGCTCGCGCCAATTGCGCCAGCGGGGCGCTCGCAGCCGGCGGCGTCGCGACCGACCAGGCGCGCTGCGAGACATCGGGCAGCGCCGCGCAGCCGCCCAGCGCCACCAACCACACGGCCCAGGCCCAGGCCGGCAGCGCACGCAAGGGCCACCGAAGGGGGCATGGCCGACAACGGCGCAGGGGGCTCTTCACGGGGCGCGGATGGTAGCATCGCGCCCCCCATTTACCCCAGTGCCGCGCCCCTCTCGCCATGCCACGCAAGCCCGCCAGATCGCCCCTCCGGCCCATCGCCGGCCAGCGCCAGGCAACCGCCGTGCCGCCGAGCGCACCCGGCAAGGCACTGCAGGTCTTCGCCAATCCGGCGCCCGAACGTGACTACCTGATCCGCTTCCAGCTGCCCGAGTTCACCTGCCTGTGCCCGTTGACCGGGCAGCCCGACTTTGCGCACTTCAGCATCGACATCGTGGCCGACGAGCTGTGTGTCGAACTGAAGAGCCTGAAGTCGTACTTCTGGAGCTACCGCAACGAGGGCGCGTTCCACGAGAAGGTGACCAACACCGTGCTCGACGACATCGTCAAGGCGATCCGGCCGCGCTTCATCCGCGTCACGGCGCGCTGGTACGTGCGCGGGGGCATCTACACCGACGTGCTGGCCGAACACCGCAAGAAGGGCTGGAAGCAGGCCACGCCGGTGGAGCTGCCTGCAGGGGGCGCCGCCACGGGCCTTTCCGGCTGAGGCGCAGATGCCGGCGCTGCTTGCGGCACGGGTGCTCGAGTCGCCGCGGCTGCGCCCGATCGCGGTGGCCCGGGCTATGGGCGGGCAGCTGGACGGCAGCGCCGCACTGCTCGGCAGCGAAGCGCTGGCCTGCGCAGTGCAGCGTTGAACAGGTTGAACAGGCCCTCGCTGCCTGTGCCGGGCAGTGGCATTGCAGCCCAGACGATGGGGCAAGCCTGGCCACTCCCAGCCGATGCCGTGGCACGGCCTGCGTATCAGAAGTTCGCGGTACAGGTTCTGCCCAGCCACATCGATGGCCAGGGCGTGTTCGCCGCCGAGGTGATTGCCGCAGGCCGCAAGATCGGCGAGATCCGCGGCGAATCGATCAGCCTGGCCGATGCGCGCATCCGCGCCACGCGCAGCGAACGCATCATGATCGTCGAGGTGTCGGCAAAACGTGCCATCGACTTCTCCAA
>DASQFA010000490.1:0-1635 GCA_035633375.1 Rubrivivax sp. | reverse complement strand
CGCCACCCAGCTCAGGCCGCCGTAGCCGCCGGCGGCAATCATCGCGCCGCCGCTGGCCGCACCGGCAAACTGGCCCAGGTACATGGCCGAGGAGTTCAACGAGATCAGCGCCGTGGCCAGGGCCGGCGCGGCCAGCGCCAGCCGCGCCTGCTGCGCCGAGTTCGACGAGAAACAACCCAGCGCCCAGGGCGCGGTGACGATGAGCGCGCTGGCCACGCCCACCGCCAGCGGCCAGGCCAGCATCGACAGCGCCATGCAGGCCAGCGCCAGCGCCACGGCGCGGGCCGCGCCGATGCGGTCGATGAAGCGCGTGAGCAGCACGTTGCCCACCAGGCCGATGGCGCCGAACCACAGGAACAGCGCGCTGATCTGCGCCGCGCTGGCGCCGAGCACCTGGCTGTAGTAAGGCGCGAAGTAGCTGAACAGCGTGAACTGGCCGGCGCTGCTCATGGCGGTGACGAGCACGATGCCCATCAGCAGCGGATGGGTCAGCACCTGGCGCCAGTCGGCACGCGACAGCGCCACCGGCCGGATGCCGTCGGGTAGCGCGCGCCACACGGCCGCCGCAGCCCCCAGCGAGAGCAGCGCCACGCCGACAAAGGCCCAACGCCAGCCCCAGGTTTCGCCGACATAGGCCGACATCGGCATGCCCAGCACCGAGGCCACCGACCAGCCCAGGAAGATGAAGGTGATGGCACGCCCGCGCTCGGCCGGCGGCGCCAGCACGCTGATGGCCGACGCCGCTTGCGGCGTGAAAGCGGCCGCGCCCAGCATGCACAGGCAGCGCAGCGCCAGCAGCGTGGCGTAGCTGGGCATCAGCGCGCACAGCAGATGCCCGGCGGCAAACCACAGCAGCGCCAGCACCAGCAGCCGGCGCCGGTCCTGGTCGCTCAGCGCGGCCGCCAGCAGCGGCGAGCCGAAGGCCATGACCACCGCCGCCGCGCCCACCAGCTGGCCGCCGAGCGCCACCGACACCTGCAGCGAGCGCACGATGTCGTTCAGCACGCCGGCCGTGACCATCACGCCGCAGCCGATGGCAAAGTTGCCGGCCAGCAGCGCCCAGCGCGGCGTGATCGTCATCGGCGTGCCCGCAGCGCCTTGCGGGGTGGTGCCGGGCAGTGCCTGGCCCCTGCGGGCAGCCGCGCGTGGCTCAGCGCTTCACCTTCAGCGCATCGGGGTTGATCAGGTTCGTCGGCTGGTGATTGACGAAGTTCACTACGTTGTCGAAGGCGGCGGCGAAGTAGCGCTCGTAGCTGTCCTGCTCGACATAGCCGATGTGCGGCGTGCACACCGCGTTCTCCAGCCGCAGCAGCGGGTGACCCTGCAAAATCGGCTCGCTTTCGAAGACGTCGATGGCTGCCATGCCGGGGCGGCCGCGGTTCAGCGCCGAGACCAGCGCATGGTCTTCCACCAGTTCGGCGCGCGAGGTGTTGACGAACAGCGCGGTGGGCTTCATGCGCGACAGGTCCTCGAGCTTGACGATGCCCTGGGTGCGCTCGCTCAGCCGCAGGTGCAGGCTGAGCACGTCACAGGTCTCGAAGAACTCGGCGCACGACGGCGCGGTCTCATGGCCGTCGGTCAGCGCCTTGTTGCGCGCCGACTCGCTGCCCCACACGCAGACCTGCATGCCGAAAG
>DASQFA010000489.1:0-1533 GCA_035633375.1 Rubrivivax sp. | reverse complement strand
TGGCTTTAGGGGCCATCCCTCAGGCGAAGTAGGGCGAAGTCAGGCAAAGCCGAACAAAGGCAGACGCATTCATTTGGGCTCAGGCCGTGGCGCGGGCCGCGGCCACACCCCGCGGCACGTTCACCTTGGCCAGCACGAGCAAGCCGATGACGAAGAAGATGCCGGTGGAGAGGATGGCGATGCGGTGGTTGCCGGCCGTGAGCAGCGTCACCAGCCCGTAGGTCATCGGCCCGATGATCGCCGCCAGGCGCACCGCAAAGGTCCACAGCCCGAAGAACTCGGCCAGGCGGTGCTCGGGCGCGAAGGCCCCCGCCATGGCGCGCCCGGCAGACTGGCTTGAGCCCATGCACAAGCCGGCCACCACCGCGGCCACCCAGAACAGCGCGGCGCTGGTGGCCGCCACTGCCAGCAGCGTCATGATGATCCAGCCCACCAGCGTGACAGCCAACGCGATGCGGTGGCCGATGCGGTCCTGCCAGTAGCCGAAGGCAAAGGCACCCACCGCAGAAGCGATGTTGACCAGGAAAATCAGCATCATGGTCTGCGTCTGCTTGAAACCCAGCACCTGTTCGGCATACACCGCCGCCAGTGCGATGACCACCGCGATGCCGGCCTGGTAGGCCACCGCGCAGACGAGCAGCCAGACGAAGTCGCGATAGTCCTGCGCATGCCGCCAGGTCTGCGCCAGCCGCTGCAGCGAGGCGCGCAGGCCGCTGTCGTGCAGCGCGTCGGGCTGTGGCTTGGCGCGCTCCTTCAGCAGCGCAAAGGTGAACAGCGAGGACACGGCATACACGACGGCGGTGATGAGCATCGTCACCGGCACGAACTGCGTCGCCGGGATGCCCTGGCCTTGCGCCCATAGCACATAGCCCAGTGACAGGCCCAGCGTGAGCATGCCGCCAAAGTAGCCGAAGCTCCAGCCCCAGCCGGACACGCGGCCGAGTGCGTCGCGCCGTGCCAGCTCGGGCAGAAAGGCCGAGTTCAGCGATTCACCATAGCCGTAGAAGATGTTCGACAGCACGATCGCCGCCACGGCCAGCCACAGGTCGCCCGGGCCGGCCAGCGCCAGCAGCGCCGTGCCGAGCACGCAGCCCACTGTCGAGATGGCCAGCAGGCGCTTCTTGATGGCGCGCAGATCGGCCAGCGCGCCCAGCGAAGGCATGGTCAGCATCACCACCGCACTGGACAGCGCCAGCGCGCTGGTCCAGGCCAAGGTGGCCCATGACGCGTTGTTGGCAACGACCCCGATGAAATAGGCGTTGAACACCGCCGTCATCACCACGGTGGTGTAGCCCGAGTTGGCGAAGTCGTACATCGCCCAGCCGAACACCTCGCGCTTGCGCACGCCCTCGTTCAGCGAGGAAGAGTCGAACACGGGCATTGCGAAGGTCCTTCGGCCGCACGGCGCCATGGTGGTGTGGTGCCCGGAACCGGGATCGAACCGGTATGCCCCCTTCCGAGGGCGGCGGATTTTAAGTCCGCTGCGTCTGCCAATTTCGCCATCCGGGCGGGCGCGCGGATTATGCGCGGCAG
>DASQFA010000488.1:0-21534 GCA_035633375.1 Rubrivivax sp. | reverse complement strand
GTCAGCTTCCACCGGCACCAGCCGACGCTTGCCGTGTCCGTGGCACGCATCGCGCCGCCGCGCAGGGCCAGCAGCCTCAAGTCGGGCGCTGGCCGGTCGATGCAAGGCAGGTAGCGCCAACCGGTCGCAGGCCGGCCGTGGCTCGTTTCGGGCCCTTGCCGGTCACAACCTTGCGACAACCCCCTCTTGCAAACTCGAAGCGCGCGCGGCCCGCGCTGCCGCGCCAGCGGTTGCGTGTCGTGTGCGGGTTGTGGCTGGGCATGGTGTTCGCCGCACAGGGAGCGGACGACGCGCGCCTGACGCGCCGTGCGGAACTGCTCGGACCCAATGCCACCGCAGCAGTGCAACCGCTGTGGCTGCTCTTGCAAACGGCAGACTCGACTGACCCTATCGCGCAGCAGCACCGGTGGCGGTTCCATTGAGCGCATTCGGAACCCCGTTGGTGCCGTGCCTGCGCAGCGCCCTGGCCGCTGCGCAGGCGGCACGCGAATGCACGTGGCCTCGCGCTGCCGTTTGAGCGAAGATCGGAGCTGATGATGTCCGTGATCCGCCAGGTCTGGCTGATGTTGTTCGCAGTGCTGCTGTTCGCACTGGCTGGCGGCGTGATCACGCACACCTTGATGACGCGGCAATCGCTGCATCTGCAGCAGCAGATGCGCAACGACGATGGCGCCGCGCTGCTGGCATCGGCCCTGGCGCAGCAGCGCGGCGACGTCGACGGCATGCGCCGCGCGGCCGAGGCGCAGTTCGATGCCGGACACTATCGGCAATTGCGCCTGTTGGGCACTGACGGACAGGTGCTCTTTGCACGCCAACATCCGGCGCATGCCGGAGTGGCCCCGGGCTGGTTCGTAAGCCTGCTCGCGGTGCAGGCTGAACCCGGCGTGGCGCAAGTCGCCGACGGCCGGCAGCCGTTCGGCAGCCTGCAGCTGTGGAGCCAGGCGGACTGGGCCACGGACGCGCTCTGGGCCCAAAGCGTGGGCATGATCGGCTGGCTGGCGCTGCTCGGCCTGATCGCGGCGGCCGTGGCGGCGCTGGCGCTGCGTGCCTGGCAGCGGCCATTCGACGCTGCCGTGGCACAGGCGCGCGCACTCGAGGAGGGCCGCTTCGTGATTGCCGACGAGCCGCGCGTGCCCGAACTGAAGCGCTTGACGCGCAGCATGAACTCGTTGGTGCGGCGCCTGCAAGGCATGTTCGAAAGCCAGGCCGCACAACTCGAAGAACTGCGCTCGCAGGCGCACAAGGATGCGGTCACGGGCCTGTTCAACCGGCGCCAGTTCGTCGCCCAGCTGAATGCGGCGTTGCAGGCCGAACGCCATCGCGGCGCGGGGCTGCTGCTGGTGCGCCTGCGCCAGCTGCAGGCGATGAACCGGCGCATCGGGCATGAGGCGACGGATCGATTGCTGGCCGCTCTGGCCCAGGTGCTGGAGTCCTATCCGCGGCATGTCAAGGGCGCGCTCGCCGGTCGCTTGAACGGCACCGACTTCGCGCTCTTCCTGCCCGCTGCGGGCATGGCCGCGGAAACGGCGCGCTCGCTCGTGGATGCGCTGCGCGCCGCGTTGGCCACGGTGGACCAGGGCGCCGAGCTGGTCATCGGCGGCGTCGATCTGCCGCAGGCCAGCAGCGCATCGGCCGCCTTGTCGATCGCCGACGCCGCGCTGGCGCGGGCCGAAGGCGGCGGGCCCTTTGCGGTGGAGGTCACGGCTGGCGCAGCGGTGGACGCTCCGGTGCTGGGCGAGCGCCAATGGCATGCGCGCATCAGCCACGCGCTGGAGTCGGGGCGCCTGGCGCTGGCGGAGTTCGCGGTGGCCGACCGCAACGGGCGGCTGCTGCACCTGGACTGCCCGATGCGCATGCAGTTCGACGCCGCGGGGCCTTTCGAGCCGGCGGTGCGCTGGCTGGCCATGGCGGTGCGCGGCAAGCTCATCGCCCAGGTGGATCTGGCTGCCGTGACCCTGGCATTGGCGGCGGTGCAGCGCGACGGCCTGCCGCGCTGCGTGAACGTGTCGGCCGCATCGCTGGCCAGCGCGGGCTTCATTGCCGAGGTGCAGCAACGCCTGGAGGCGGCACCGCAGGACGCCGCGCGGCTGTGGATCGACTTTGCCGAAGGCGCCGCGCTGCAGGCGACGCGTGTGCGCGAGGCGGGCGCGCGCTGGCGCCCGATGGGTGTGCGGCTCGGGCTGGAACATGCCGGCGCGCAACTGCGCGACCTTTCGCGTCTGCACGCGCTCGGCATCGACTACGTCAAGATCGACGGCGCCTTCGTGCAGGGCGTGGCCAGCATGCCGGCGGTGCGTGAACTGGCGCGCGGGCTGGTCACGCTGCTGCGTGGCATGGACCTGCAGATCCTGGCCGAGAGCGTGGAGGACGAAGCCGATCTGGCCGCACTGTGGGTGCTCGGCTTCGACGGCGCCACCGGCCCGGCTCTGCGCGGCGCGACGGGCAGCTGAACCCGAAGCACGCCGCCTGCGCGGCATCGACGCGCGCGGGCGCGGCCGCGGCGCAGCGGCCCGGACAAGTCAGCCGGACAGTCAGCCGGTCAGCCGATATCCGCCACGTGCAGGTCGAAGTGTCCCTGGCCGCGGTCGGAAAAGTAGCGACGCAGCGTTTCGCGCACCGAGCGAAACGCCACCTGGTCCCAGGGGATCTCATGTTCGTGGAAGAGCTGTGCTTCGATGGTCTCCGGGCCCGGGTCGAAATCCGTGTCATGCAGCCTGGCGCGGTAAAACAGGTGCACCTGGCCCGCGCGTACCACGTTGAGCACCGTGAACAGGCCCAGCAGTTCGATGCGCGCACCGGCTTCCTCGACCGTCTCGCGCACGGCGCCCTCGGCCGTGGTTTCGCCCATCTCCATGAAGCCCGCGGGCAGTGTCCAAAGGCCGTAGCGCGGCTCGATGTTGCGACGACACAGCAGCACCTGCTCGCCCCACACCGGCACCGTGCCCACCACGTTGATCGGGTTCTCGTAGTGCACTTCGCTGCAGGCGGTGCACACCGCGCGTTCGCGGTTGTCGTCGGCCGGCACGCGGTACTGCACCACCGCACCACAGGCGCGGCAATGATTGATGCGACGTGCGTTGTCCATGCATCTCAGTTTAGCCGGGTGTGGCGCATGGCATCATCGACGCGCCCGTTGTCGGGCGATCCATACCCTGCTGCAAAGGATCCGCGATGAGCCTCGTGTTGACGCCACCCGCCCCGACCGTCGTGCCCGTGGCCGACGGCCGCTCCTTCCCGGTGCACCGCATCTACTGTGTCGGCCGCAACTACGTCGAACATGCCGTCGAGATGGGCCACACCGGCCGCGAGCCGCCGTTCTTCTTCATGAAGCCGGCCGATGCGGCATTGCCGGTGGCGGCAGGCCAGACAGGCGAGATGGCCTACCCGGGGCTGACATCGAACCTGCATCATGAAATCGAGCTTGTCGTGGCCATCGGCCGGGGAGGTCGCAACATCCCTGCGGCCGAGGCCGCCGAACACATCTGGGGCTATGCCGTGGGTCTGGACATGACGCGCCGCGACCTGCAGAACGACATGAAGAAGCAAGGCCGGCCCTGGTGCATCGGCAAGGCCTTCGAACAATCGGCGCCGATCGGGCCGATTCATCCGATCGCGCGCACCGGCCGGCTGCAAAAAGGTGCGATCACGTTGAGCGTGAACGGCGCGCCACGCCAGAAGGGTGATCTGTCCGAGCTGATCTGGAGCGTGAACGAGATCATCGAGCACCTGAGCGCGGCCTGGCTGCTGCAGCCTGGCGACCTGATCTACACCGGCACGCCGGCCGGCGTGGGCGCGGTACAGCGTGGGGATGTCATGGAAGGCCACATCGAAGGGCTCGGCAGTCTGCGCGTGGCGCTGCGCTGAGCGCGCGGCCGGCAAGTCGCGAAGCATTCGAGCACCCGCGCAGGCCCACGGGCGAACAGGGGCAGGCGGGGCGGCATCCTGAAGGGAGGAATAAAGACATGGAGCTGTACAACTATTTCCGTTCCTCGGCGTCGTACCGCGTGCGCATCGCCCTGGCGCTGAAGGGCCTTGCCTTCGACTACAGGGCCGTGCATATCGCCAAGAACGAACAGTTCGCCGAGTCCTATGCCGCGGTGTCCGCTGCGCGACTGGTGCCGTTGTTGCGTGATGGCGAGCATGTGGTCACGCAGTCGCTGGCGATCATCGAATACCTCGACGAAACCCATCCGCTGCCGGCCCTGCTGCCGTCCGATGCCGCGGGTCGTGCGCGCGTGCGCGCGCTGGCGCTGGACATCGCCTGCGAGATCCATCCGCTGAACAACCTGCGCGTGCTGCGCTACCTGGTGCACTCTCTGAAACTGTCCGAAGAGGACAAGGACCGCTGGTACCGCCACTGGGTCGAAACCGGCCTGGAGGCGGTCGAGCGGCAACTGGCGGCCCGGCCGGAGCGCTTTTGCCATGGTGAATCGCCGACGCTGGCCGATTGTGTGCTGGTGCCGCAGATCTTCAATGCGCAGCGCTTCAAATGCCGCACCGAGCATGTACCCCAGGTGATGCGTGTCTTCGCCAACTGCATGCGCCTGGATGCGTTCGAGAAGACCCGGCCCGAAGCCTGCCCGGATGCCTTCTGACGGGCTGGAGCCGCCTGCGGCTGGCATGTTGTGGCCACGCTGGCAGGCATCGGCGCAGGTGGGTGCGCTGATGAGCACGCGCACCGGCGGCATCAGCCAGCCGCCTTGGGACAGCCTGAACCTGGGCACGGCGGTGGGTGACGATGCCGCCGCGGTGGCCGAGAACCGCCGCCGCTTCGTCGCGATGACGGGCGCCATGCCCATCTGGCTGCGCCAGGTGCATGGCTGCCAAGTGGTGCGCGTGTCGTCGTTCCTGGCCGCGGCTGAGCCGGTGCAGGCCGACGCGGCCTGGACCGACGAGCCGCGAGTCGCCTGCACCATCCAGGTGGCCGATTGTCTGCCGGTGCTGCTGGCCGCACCCGAGGGCCGCGCCGTGGCGGCGGCACATGCCGGCTGGCGTGGACTGGCCGGCGGCGTGATCGAGGCCACGCTGCAGGCGCTGTGCGAAGGCGCGCCATGCGCGCCGCAGGATGTGGCGGTATGGCTCGGGCCTTGCATCGGGCCGCGGCAGTTCGAAGTCGGCGCCGATGTGCTGCAGGCCTTCGGCCAATCGCCCCAGCACCCGGATCCACGTCGCTTCGTGCCGCGGGGCCTTGTGACGGCAGGCCCGCCGCGTTGGCTGGCCGACCTGCCCGGCCTGGCTCGGGACCGCCTGTTTCAGGCCGGCGTACGGCACATCAGCGGCGGCGAATGGTGCACGGTGGAGGACCGGTCACGGTTCTTTTCCTATCGGCGCGACGGCATCACCGGTCGGCTCGCCGCCGCGGTCTGGGTGCGCGGCTGAATCGGCTTGTGCCTTGGCCGCCGCGCGCAGGCGCGCGCGACGGCGCATCGGCGTGGCCATCAGGTAGAGCACGATCGACAGCGGCAACACCCCATACAGCAGAAAGGTGAAGAACGCACCCAGCACCGTGCCGTTGGGTGCCATGGCCTCGACCAGGGCCATCATCAGCACCACGTAGATCCACGCCGCCGCCACCAAATGCATATCGTGTTGCAGGCCAAGCCTTGAATGGAGTATAGAAAGAGGCGCTCCGCGCCGAGCCGAACGGAGACCGCAATGCCCGGAACAGGCCCACGGCAGGAGGCGGCCCGCGCATTGCGCCAGAATGCCGAAGCTGAAATGAAAGGAGATGCCCGCCGTGCTGAAGACTAACCCGTTCCTCCCCGACCTGAGCGCCGATGCCATGAAGGCTGTCATGGGTGATGCCTGGCAACGCGCTTCAGGCATGCAGCTGCCGGCGGCCGCCTTGGCGCAACTGCAGCGGGAATACCTGCAGGACGCCACGGCACTGTGGAACCTGAGCCTGGACCATGCCGGTGGCGAAGTTCAACCTCATCCGGCCGCGATACTTGATCGCCGCTTCGCTGCCGAGGAATGGGCCACACATCCGGGTGCCGCCTTCGCGGCGCAGATGTACCTGCTGAATTCGCGCATGCTGATGCGCATTGTCGAAGCCGTCGAGGGCGACGCCAAAACCAAGGCCAAGCTGCGCTTCGCGGCGCAGCAATGGACCGACGCGATTGCACCGAGCAATTTCCTCGCCCTCAACCCCGAGGCGCAGCAACTCGCGCTGAAGACCGAGGGCAAGAGCCTGGTGGCCGGCCTGCAGCAGTTGCTGGACGATGCGCGAAAGGGCCGTGTCTCGCAGACCGACGAGTCGGCCTTCGAGGTCGGCCGCAACGTGGCCACCACTGAAGGTGCCGTGGTGTTCGAGAACGAGCTATTCCAGCTCATCGAATACAAGTCCCTGGGTGCCAAGGTGTACGAGCGGCCGATGCTCTTTGTGCCGCCGTGCATCAACAAGTTCTACATCATGGATCTGCAGCCCGACAACTCGCTCATCCGCTACACGGTGGAACAGGGGCATCGGGTGTTCGTGGTGAGCTGGCGCAACCCGGATGCCTCTTTGGCCGGCAAGACCTGGGACGACTACATCGCCGACGCCGCCATCCGCGCCATCGACGTGGTGCAGGAGCTGACCGGAGCCAAGACCCTGAACACGCTGGGCTTCTGCGTCGGCGGCACGATTCTCGCCACTGCGCTGGCGGTGCTTGCGGCTCGCGGCCGGCAGCCGGCGCATTCAGTGACCCTGTTGACGAGCCTGCTCGACTTCAGCGACACCGGTGTGCTCGATCTGTTCATCGACGAGGCCGGCGTGCGGCTGCGGGAAATGACGTTGGGCGACAAGTCGCCCAACGGACCGGCCCTGCTCAAGGGCCAGGAACTCGCCACCACCTTCAGCTTTTTGCGGCCGAACGACCTGGTCTGGAACTATGTCGTCGCCAACTACCTGAAAGGCGAAGCGCCGCCGGCCTTCGACCTGCTTTACTGGAACGGCGACGCCACCAACCTGCCCGGGCCGATGTACTGCTGGTACCTGCGCCACACCTATCTGCAGGACGAGTTGAAGCAGCCGGGCGCGCTCACGGTCTGCGGCGAGAAGGTCGATCTGGGCGCGGTCAAGGCGCCGGTATTCATCTATGCGTCACGCGAAGACCATATCGTGCCCTGGAAATCGGCCTATGCCTCGACACGCATCATGAGCGGCAAGAAGCGTTTCGTGCTGGGCGCATCGGGCCATATCGCAGGCGTCATCAATCCTCCGAAGAAGAACAAGCGCAACTACTGGTCGAACGACCTGCTGCCGGCAAGCGCCGACGAATGGTTCGACAGCGCGACCCAGGTGCCTGGCAGCTGGTGGGGTTGTTGGGCCGGTTGGCTCGAGCCATTGTCCGGCGCGCGGGTGGCTGCGCCAAAGGGCCTGGGCAGCCGCAAGTACGCGCCCATAGAATCGGCGCCGGGGCGCTACGTCAGGCAGAAGGCCTGATCGGCTGAGCCGCCGCACGGTCATCACGCCAGCGGTCCGAGTTTTTGATCTATCGCAATTCGCGCTTCGAATACGATTGACGATTCCACGCGCTTCGGCGAACCTACTAGCTACACACCAAGGAGATGAACATGGCAAAGAAAGTGGCGTACGTGACGGGTGGCATGGGTGGCATCGGCACCGCGATCTGCCAGCGCCTGCACAAGGAAGGGTTCACCGTGATCGCCGGTTGCGGCCCCACGCGTGACTGGCAGAAGTGGCTGGATGAGCAGAAGGCCGCGGGCTACAGTTTCCACTCCTCGGTCGGCAACGTGGCCGATTGGGAATCGACGGTGGCGGCCTTCACCAAGGCGCGGCAGGAAGTCGGCCCGATCGACGTGCTCGTCAACAACGCCGGCATCACCCGCGACCGCATGTTCCTGAAAATGACGCCCGAGGACTGGAAGGCGGTCATCGACACCAACCTGAACAGCATGTTCAACGTCACCAAGCAAGTGGTGCCGGGCATGGTGGAAAAGGGCTGGGGCCGCATCGTGCAGATCTCGTCCGTCAACGGCGAGAAGGGCCAGGCCGGCCAGACCAACTACTCTGCCGCCAAGGCCGGGATGCACGGCTTCACGATGGCCCTGGCGCAGGAAGTGGCGAGCAAGGGCGTGACGGTCAATACCGTCAGCCCGGGTTACATCGGCACGGACATGGTGCGTGCGATCAAGCCGGAGGTGCTTGAAAAGATCATCGCCACGATCCCGGTCAAGCGCCTGGGCACGCCCGAAGAGATGGGTTCGATCGTCGCCTGGCTGGCGGGCGAGGATTCCGGCTTTACCACCGGCGCCGATTTCAGCTGCAACGGTGGCTTGCACATGGGGTAGCACGACGGCTGGCGCCGGCGTGCTATGCCTTCGGGTGAACACGCGGTTCCACCGAGCCCCCTCCAGGAAGGGGCTCGAGTCAGAGGGTTGAAGGCCGGCATTCGTCGGCTTTCGCGCTTTTGTGCCGCCGCGGTAGCGATGGCGCGGATGCCGTGGCCTACTCGACGCCGCTCAGGAAGAACTTGATCAGCCCCTTGGCGGCAAAGCCCACCAGCCCGAAACCCAGCGCCAGGAAGAGCACGAAGGTGCCGAACTTGCCGGCCTTGGATTCGCGCGCCAGCTGGAAGATGATGAACACCATGTAGAGCATGAACGCGCCGACGCCGAAGGTCAGCCCGAACTGGGCGATCTGGTCTTCGGAGTAGCCGAACATCAGGCGTTCTCCGGCAGATCGGTGCTGGGTACCAGGTCGCGGTAGGCATGCCAGCTGGCATACGACAGCCAAGGCACGGCGACCACCAGTCCGAGCAGCAGCGTGCTCATGCCGACAAGCGTGATGGCCATCAGCAAGCCGCCCCACAGCGCCATCGGTCCCGGGCTCTGCATGACGGCCCGCCAACTGGTCAGCACCGCACCGAGCACGCTGATGCGGCGCTCCAGCAGCAAGGGAATGGCCACCACGCTCGACGCATACACGGGCGCGACCAGCACGCCGCCCAGGCTCAGCCAGGCTTCGAACAGATAGGAGTTTTCGCTCAGCACGACGACACGCAGGAAGTCCACCGGGTCGCGCACCGGTTGCGGCGCAAAGGCGGTGATCAACGAGGCCGAAGTCAGGACCCAGCCGGTGCCGGCCAGGGCCAGCAGCAGCCCGAACAGCACCAGGCGGTGGTCCTTCGGCCGCCACGCCGACAGCGCCGTGGAGAGTGTCGCGTCCTGGCCTTTTTCGAGTGATCGGCTCACGGCATACAGGCCCGTCGCGGCCAGCGGCCCGATCATCAGGAAGCCGCTGAAGGCGCCGGCCAGCAGCCAGAACTGGCGGTGCGCCAGCAGCAACAGCAGCATGCCGAAAACCGCCACGACGAGCCCGTGCACGAGCGCGGGCACGGGTTTGTGAAGCATGTCGCGCCAGCCCTTTGCCAGCCACTCGAAGGGCTGCGCATAGCCGATCAGTCCGAGCTGGCAACGGTGCGATTCTTCGAGTGCGGATTCGGATGGCATCGGGTCGGTCCTGGCTCAATCGGGCGTGGCGCTGCGCGGCTGGCGCAACGGCATGGATGCTAGCTGCAGTGTTCGACGCGGCAGGCCGGCGTGCCTCAAGCCATCAGTCGCAGCGCCGCCTGGCGCAGCGTGGGCGCTTCGGCGTCGCTCAAGCGCAGCGCGGCAGCGTGTGCGAGCTGCAGGTAGTTCTGCCGGATGGAGCGCTCGTACATCGGATCGTAGTGCCGCTGCATGAGCGCCGAAAACACCTCCGGCCAGCGACCTTCACGCGACTGCGCCTGCCAGGCCGAAACGAGCTCTCGCCCGCGCAGTGCGACCAGGCCTTCGAGCAGCCGGCAAAAGCCTTCGGCATCCGCCGCAAAGTGATCGTATTCCTGCAGCAGCAGTTGCAGTCGCGCCGCGTCGTCGAGTTCGACGCGCACGCATTGCCCGTGTTCGTGCAGCTGTTGAATCAGCGCTTCGGGCACGCGCAGCGCGCCAATCTTGCGGCTTTCACCTTCGACGAACACCGGCCGTTGCACGTCGAAGTGCTTCAGTGCGTGCCAAAGCAGCGTGTCGAAGCGCTTCTGACTGGGTTGCGCCTGCCCGGGCACCGAACCCAGCACCGAGCCACGGTGCTGGGCCAGGCCTTCCAGATCCAGAGTCTGTGCGCCGACGTCGGCCAAGGCGTGCAGCAAGCGGGTCTTGCCGCTGCCGGTGCGCCCGCACAGCACATGGAAGTCAAGGCGCTGCGGCAGCGTCAGCAGCTCGGTGCGCACGACGGCGCGCCAGGCCTTGTAGCCGCCGCTCAGCTGCGTGGTGCGAAAGCCCACCTGGCCCAGAAACCAGGCCAGGCTGCCCGAGCGTTGACCGCCGCGCCAGCAGTACACCAGGGGCTGCCATTCGCGCGGCTTGTCGTGCACCCAGCGCTCCAGGTGCACAGCGATGTTGCGCGCCACCATGGCTGCGCCTACCTTGCGCGCTTCGAGTGCCGAGACCTGCGTGTACAGCGTGCCGACGACGCGCCTTTGTTCGTCGTCGAGTACCGGCCAGTTGAGCGCACCGGGCAGGTGGTCCTCGGCGAATTCGGCCGGCGAACGCACGTCGATGACGGTGTCGAATCGTCGCGCGTCGGCTGCCAGCTCGGCCGCAACCACATTTTGCACAGCCATCTCAACTGCCCAAGGTGCTTGCAGGGATTCGCGACGCACGCTGCGCCAGGCCTTGCCAATCGAACACCGCGGAACCGGCGGTGCCCGGCCGCTGGTGTTGCCCCCTCGAGGGGGAGCGCCGCAGGCGCTGCGGGGGTGGGCCCATCATGCGGGTGCCATTGCGTCGAGCAGCTCGCTCTCCACCTGCAGCTGGGTGCGCGAATGCTGCAGTGCCGGCCCGTCCACCAAGAAGGTGTCCTCGACACGTTCACCCAGCGTGCTCACCTTGGCCAGGTGCAGGTTGATCTGGTGCCGCGCCAGTACACGGGCGATGCCGTAGAGCAGGCCCGAGCGGTCGCTGGTGCTGACCGTGAGCAGCCAGCGCTGCGCGCGTTCGTCCGGGTTCAGCGTGACGCGCGGTGTCACCGGGAACGAGCGCACGCGGCGCGACACGCGGCTGCGCACCGGCTCGGGCAGCGGGCCGCGCGAGGACAAGGCCAGCACGGCCTGAGTCTCGACCAGCGAGATCAGGTCGCGGTAGGCGACCGGATCGCCCGGCTCGATGCGCGTGCTCACGACCTGGAAGGTGTCGAGCGCGAATCGGGCACGGGTGGTGTGGATCTTTGCATCCTGGATGCTGAAGCCGGCGCTGTCGAAATAGCCGCAGATGCGCGCGAACAGATCTGGACAGTCGGGCGAGAAGACCAGCACCTGCAAACCCTCGCCCACCGACGAGGGGCGCGCCCGCACCACCGGCTCGCGCGTGTCCAGGTGGCGCCACAGCGAGCGTGCATGCCAGGCGATGTCGGCGGCGTCGTGGCGCGCGAAGTAGCTCAGGTCCAGCGTCTTCCAGAGTTGCTCTTCGGTGCCGGGCAGCGCCGAATGCCAGGCCAGCAACTGCCGGGCCTCCTGCTTGCGTGATTCGATCTCGGCATCGAGGTTGGGTTTGGCGCCGCCCAGCGCGCGCAGCGTCAAGCGGTACAGGTCTTCGAGCAGCTTGCCCTTCCACGCGTTCCAGACCTTCGGGCTGGTGCCGCGGATATCGGCCACGGTCAGCAGGTACAGCGCGCTCAGGCGTCGCTGGTTGCCGACGAGGCGGGCAAAGGACTGGATCACGTCGCCGTCGCTCAGGTCTTCTTTCTGCGCGATGCGGCTCATGGTCAGATGGTGAAGCACCAGGAACTCGATCAGTGCGCCGTCCTCGCGCGACACGCCGTGGTCACGGCAGAAGCGCCTGGCTTCGAGAGCGCCCAGTTCGGAGTGGTCACGGCCGCGGCCCTTGGCCAGGTCGTGGAACAGCGCGGCCACGTAGAGCAGCCAGGGTGCGTCCCACTGCGCTGCCAGTTGCGAGCAGAACGGATACTCGTGCGCGTGCTCCGGGATGAAGAAGCGGCGCATGTTGCGCACCACCATCAGGATGTGCTGGTCGACGGTATAGACGTGGAACAGGTCGTGCTGCATGCGCCCGACGATGCGGCGGAAGGCCCACAGGTAGCGCCCCATCACCGAGGTCTGGTTCAGCAGCCGCAACGCATGCGTGGTGCGGTCCGGCTGGCGCAGGATCTGCATGAACACGTCGCGGTTGACCGGGTCGCGCCTGAAGGCCGCACCCATCAGGTTGCGCGCGTTGTACAGCGCGCGCAGGGTGCGCGCCGACAGCCCCTGGATGCCCGGTGTCTGCTGATACACCAGGAAGGTCTGCATGATGGCGTGCGGGTGCTCGCGGTAGAGCTGGTCGTGCGCCACCTCGAGCATGCCGCCGCGGTCGAGAAAGTGCGCGTTGATGGGACGCATCGGCGCTTCTTCCGAGCTGTTGATGCGCTCCTCGATGTTCAGCATCAGGATCTGGTTCAGCTGCGTCACCGCCTTGGCCGCCCAGTAGTAGCGGTGCATCAGCACCTCGGAGGAGCGCTGTACCGAACTGGCCTTGTAGCCGAAGCTCTCCGCCACCGCCGTCTGCAGATCGAACACCAGCCGGTCCTCGCGCCGCCCGGCGATCAGGTGCAGCCGCGCGCGGATCAGCTTCAGCGCGCCCTCGTGCTTGTAGAGCTGGCTCACCTCGAAGGGCGTGATCAGCCCCTTGGCGGCGAGCTCGGTCCAGTTGCGGCCCAGCCCGGCGGCGCGCGCCACCCAGATCAGCAGTTGCAGGTCGCGCAGCCCGCCCGGGCTTTCCTTGCAGTTGGGCTCCAGCGAATAAGGCGTGTCCTCGTACTTCACGTGGCGCTGGTGCATCTCCAGCTCCTTGGCGCGCAGGAAGGCCTTGGGGTCCAACACCGCATCGGTCGCCTGGCGGAAGCTGGCGTAGACGCGACGCGATCCGCACAGGAAGCGCGACTCGAGCATCGCGGTCTGCACCGTCACGTCGCGGCGCGCCTGCTCGACGCATTCGTCGATGCTGCGCACCGACGCCCCGATCTCCAGGCCGATATCCCAGCAGGCATGCATGAAGCCTTCGACGGCGGCGCGCAGCGTTTCCACCGGCGCATCGGGCACGGCGTC
Organism: Rubrivivax sp.; assembly: GCA_035633375.1. Taxonomy (GTDB): domain Bacteria; phylum Pseudomonadota; class Gammaproteobacteria; order Burkholderiales; family Burkholderiaceae_C; genus Rubrivivax. Next base: position 8,449 of record DASQFA010000488.1, on the reverse strand, counting down.
GGCGCGGGCCGCGTCCAGCCCCGGGCCTGCCGGCAGCAGCACCAGCACATCTACGTCGGAATAGGGGAACAGCTCGGCGCGGCCATATCCGCCCACCGCCACCAGTGCCGCTCCCGCCGGCATGGCCGCATGCTCCCAGAGCTCGGTGAGCGTGGCATCCGCATGCCGCGTCAGCGCCTTCGTCAACCGCGTCGCGGCCAGCGCGGTGGCACGCGACAGGCCAAAGTGCTCGAGCAGCGCCGCCTTGCCGTCGCGAAAGCGTGAGCGCATTGAGGCCACGCTTCGCTGCACTTTGGCAGGAGGCGCATCGAGGGACGCAACTTGTGGCAGCGCAGACATGCTCAGGCGCCGACGAAGTGCGGCGGGGCCGGGCTGGCGGCCGACAGGGTGAGCACCTCGTAACCCGTGTCGGTGACCAGCACCGTGTGTTCCCACTGCGCCGACAGCGAGCGGTCCTTGGTGACGATGGTCCAGCCGTCGCCGAGTTCGCGGATTTCGCGCCGCCCGGCGTTGATCATCGGCTCGATCGTGAACACCATGCCCGGCAGCAGCTCGTCGAGCGTGCCCGGGCGGCCATAGTGCAGCACCTGCGGCTCTTCGTGGAACTTGCGGCCGATGCCATGGCCGCAGAACTCGCGCACCACCGAAAAACCCTGGTTCTCGCTGAAGGTCTGGATCGAGTGGCCGATGTCGCCCAGGCGCGCGCCGGGCTTGACGCGCACGATGCCCTTCCACATCGCCTCAAAGGTCAGCTGGCACAGGCGCCGTGCCTGGATCGAACCTTCGCCCACCACGAACATGCGGCTCGTGTCGCCATGCCAGCCGTCCTTGATGACGGTGACGTCGATGTTCAGGATGTCGCCGTTCTTCAGCGGCCGCTCGTTCGGTATGCCGTGGCAGACCTGATGGTTGATCGAGGTGCAGATCGACTTCGGGTAGGGCACGTAGCCGGGCGGCGCATAGTTCAACGGCGCCGGCACCGCGCCCTGCACTCTGACGATGTGCTCGTGTGCCAGCTTGTCCAACTGTTCGGTGGAGATGCCGGGCCGGACATGGGCGCCGAGCATGTCCAATACTTCGGCAGCCAGCCTTCCGGCCACGCGCATGCCATCGATGTCGCTGGCTGTCTTTATTGTGATTGTCATGGCCCGGGATTATCCCATCGAGCCAATAAAATGGCGGCTTTGCACGCCATGGCCCCGGCCTTGACGCCGGCATCCACATCCGCACCGCCCCAACCCGTCGGCACCGCATGGCCTCCACCCCCCAGCATCTGATGCACTTCGAAGGTGGCAACGCCTTGTCGGCCTTTCGCGCGCAAGCGCTGCTGCGCGCCGTGCAGGCGGTGAACCCGCGCATCGCTGCCGTCGCAGCCAGGCACGTACACTGGGTGCGCTGCCCACGGCCCATCGATGCCGCCAGCGTCGACCGGCTGGCTGCGCTGCTGGACTACGGCGCACCGGCGCCCGAGGCCGCGCCAGGCACGCTCGTCGTCGTCATGCCGCGCCTGGGCACGGTGTCGCCCTGGGCCAGCAAGGCCACCGACATCGCGCACAACTGCGCGCTGCCGGTGCAGCGCATCGAACGTGTCACCGAATACCGGCTGGCGCTGCAACGCGGGCTGCTCGGCGGCGCCAAGCCGATGACCGAAGCCGATCTGCGGGCCTGCGCCGCGCTGCTGCACGACCGCATGACGGAAAGTATCGCCTTCGAGCGCGACGCGGCGCGCCACTTGTTCGACGAACAGCCGGCGCCGCCGCTGGAGCACGTGGATGTGCTCGGCCAGGGCCGCGCGGCGCTGCAGCAGGCCAACCACCGCTTCGGCCTGGCGTTGAGCGAGGACGAGGTCGACTACCTGGTGGTCGGCTTCACGCAGCTGCAACGCAACCCCAGCGACGTCGAGCTGATGATGTTCGCGCAGGCCAACAGCGAGCACTGCCGGCACAAGATCTTCAATGCGCAATTCCGCATCGACGGGCAGGAGCAGCCGCTGTCGATGTTCGGCATGATCCGCCACACCGAGAGCGTGTCGCCGCAGCACACCGTCGTGGCCTATCACGACAATGCCGCAGTCATGCGCGGCGGCCCGGTGCAGCGCTGGCTGCCGATGGGCTACACCAACGCGCCCGTGTACAGCGCGCGCGACGAGATCGCGCATGTGCTGATGAAGGTGGAGACGCACAACCACCCGACCGCGATCTCGCCTTTTCCGGGCGCGTCCACAGGCGCCGGCGGCGAGATCCGCGATGAAGGCGCCACCGGCCGCGGCGCGCGCCCGAAAGCCGGGCTGACGGGGTTTTCGGTGTCGAACCTGCACCTGCCGCAGACGAACGAGCCGTGGGAGCGCGCCCCGGTGGGCAAGCCGGCGCACATTGCCAGCGCGCTGCAGATCATGATCGAAGGCCCGCTCGGCGGCGCGGCCTTCAACAACGAGTTCGGCCGGCCCAACCTGGGCGGCTATTTCCGTGTCTTCGAGATGGATGTGTGCGGGCTGCGCCGCGGCTACCACAAGCCGATCATGATCGCCGGCGGGATGGGCCAGATCAGCGATACGCAGACGCACAAACTGCCCTTCGACGCCGGCACGCTGCTCATCCAGCTGGGCGGGCCGGGCATGCGCATCGGCATGGGCGGTGGCGCGGCCAGTTCCATGGCGGCGGGCAGCAACAGCGCGGCGCTGGACTTCGATTCGGTGCAGCGCGGCAACCCGGAGATGCAGCGCCGCGCGCAGGAGGTCATCAACCATTGCTGGGCGCTGGGCGAGCTGAACCCGATCCTGGCGATCCATGACGTCGGTGCCGGTGGCATCAGCAATGCCTTCCCCGAGCTGGTGGATGGCGCACAGCGTGGCGCCACCTTCGACTTGCGCCAGGTGCCGCTGGAAGAAAGCGGCCTGGCGCCGAAGGAGGCGTGGTGCAACGAAAGCCAGGAGCGCTATGTGCTGGCAGTGGCGCCGGCCAGCCTGCCGCTGTTCGAGGCCATGGCATCGCGCGAACGTTGCCCCTATGCCGTCGTGGGCGTGGTCAGCGCCGAGCGCCAGTTGGTGCTGGAAGACGGCCCTGGCGGTGAGCGCCTCATCGACATGCCGATGGCGGTGCTGCTGGGCAAGGTGCCGAAGATGCTGCGCGATGTGCAGCGCATCGCGCGCAGCGAGCCGGCGCTGGACCTCACTGGCGTCAAGCTGGAGCAGGTGGCCTTCGACGTGCTGCGCCATCCGACGGTGGCCTCCAAGCGCTTCCTCGTCACCATCGGCGACCGCACGGTGGGAGGCCTAAGCCACCGCGACCAGATGGTTGGCCCGTGGCAGGTGCCGGTGGCCGACTGCGCGGTGACGCTGGCCGACTTTGCCGGCTTTCGCGGCGAGGCCATGGCCATGGGCGAGCGCACGCCGCTGGCGGCGCTGCACGCGCCGGCGTCCGGCCGCATGGCGGTGGGCGAGGCCATCACCAACCTGCTGGCCGCGCCGATCGAGCTGAGCCGCGTCAAGCTCAGCTGCAACTGGATGGCGGCCTGCGGAGAGCCGGGTGAAGACGCGGCGCTGTACGACACCGTGCAGGCGGTGGCCATGCAACTGTGCCCCGACCTGAACATCGGCGTGCCGGTGGGCAAGGATTCGCTGTCGATGCGCACGCGCTGGACCGAAGACGGCCAATCGAAGCAGGTCATCGCACCGGTGTCGCTGATCGTCACCGCCTTCGCCACGCTGGACGAGGTGCGCGGCACGCTCACGCCGCAGCTGCAGCCCACCGACAGCAGCTTGATCCTGGTCGACCTGGGCGCCGGGCGCATGCGCATGGCCGGCTCGATGCTGGCGCAGGTGCTGGGCCGCTTTGGCGATGTCGTGCCGGATCTCGACGATGTGCAGGCATTGAAGTCCCTGGTTGCCGCCATCAACGAGCTGCGCGCGGCCGGGCAGTTGCTGGCCTATCACGACCGCAGCGACGGCGGGCTGTGGGCGGCGGTGTGCGAGATGGCCTTCGCCGGGCAACTCGGCGTGAGCCTGAACGTGGACTTGCTGGTCACCGAAAGCGACGGGATCGCCGACAGCCGCGCCGAGTATGGCGATTCGAAGAACTGGTCGAACCAGATCGGCGAACGCCGCAATGAACTGACGCTGAAGGCGCTGTTCAACGAAGAACTCGGCGCCGTCATCCAGGTGCCGCGCGCTCAGCGCGATGCCGTCATGGCCACGCTGCGCCGGCACGGCCTGGGGCGCCACAGCCACACCATCGGCAAGGTCAACGACAAGCGTCTGGTCGAGGTCTGGCGCGATGCCAGGGCGGTATTCGGTGCACCGCTGCGCAGCCTGCAGCAGGCCTGGGACGAGGTGTCATGGCGCATCACGCGGCTGCGCGACCACCCCGAATGTGCCGACGCCGAACACGCGGCCAGCGGGGCCGACGGCGATGCGGGCCTGCATGTCCACCTGAGCTTCGACCCGGCCGAGGCGCCGGCCGTGCACCTGGCCCGGCCCAGGGTCGCGATCCTGCGCGAGCAGGGCGTGAACAGCCATGTCGAGATGAGCTATGCCATGGCGCGGGCCGGCTTCGACGCCTTCGATGTGCACATGAGCGACCTGCAGGCCGGGCGGGCGCGGCTGGACATGTTCCAGGCCTTCGTTGCCTGCGGCGGTTTCAGCTACGGCGACACGCTGGGCGCCGGCGAGGGCTGGGCGCGCTCGATCCTGTTCAACCCGGTGCTGGCGGAACAATTCGCCGCCTTCTTCAACCGCCGCGACACGCTGGCGCTGGGCGTGTGCAATGGCTGCCAGATGATGGCGGCGTTGTCGCCGATCATTCCAGGCGCGGCCGCCTGGCCCAAGTTCACGCGCAACAAGAGCGAGCAGTTCGAAGCCCGGTTGTCGCTGGTGGAAGTGCTGCAAAGCCCGAGCCTGTTCTTCACCGGCATGGCCGGCAGCCGGCTGCCGATTGCCGTGGCGCATGGCGAGGGCTATGCCGATTTCTCGCAGCGCGGCGATGCCGCCGCGGTGCAGCGCGCGATGCGCTTCGTCGACAGCGCCGGCCGTCCGACCGAGGCCTATCCGGCCAACCCGAACGGCAGCCCCGAGGGCCTGAGCGCGGTGACCACCGCCGACGGCCGCTTTAGCGTGCTGATGCCGCACCCGGAGCGGGTGTTTCGTAACCTGCAGATGAGCTGGACGAGCGGGGCACCCGAGGCGCCGAGCCCGTGGATGCGCATGTTCCACAACGCGCGGCGCGCGCTGCGCTGAGCTCGTGCGCAAGGTCCGCAACCAAGTTGCAGTGCACGGGTTCACGCGGCGCTGCGGCCACGGGCAGGCCTTCAGCGATCGCTTGCGGCGTCATTGCACGCGCGACACGGCCACTTCCTCGCCGAGCAGCCCGCGCGGGCGCAGCACGAGCATCAGCGCGATGAGCACGCCGATCAGCACCACCTGCAGTGCCGCGGCGCGTGCCTGCTCGGCCTGCGGCACGAGCCCGCGCAACAACCCACCGGCAGCGGTCCAGAAGCCCCAGACGACGAAGGCGCCGAGCAGCGCGCCGCGGTTATTGCCCGAGCCGCCGACGATGAGCATGGCCCACAGCTGAAAGGTCAGGATGGGCAGGAAGTCCTCCGGCGCGATGTAGCCGACGAAGTGCGCGTAGACCGCACCGCCCAGGCCCATCAGCGCACTGCCGATGACGAAGCTCTGCAGGCGGAAGAAGAAGGCGCGCTTGCCCAGCGAGGCGGCCGCATCCTCGTCCTCGCGGATGGCGCGCAGCACGCGGCCCCAGGGGCTGCGCACCAGGCGCTCCAGCCCCACATGGACGACAGCCAGCAGCGCCAGCGTCAGCGCCAGGTAGGCCAGCGTCCACGGCAGCCCGGTGCCCAGCCAGCCCTGCAGCGGCTTGGGGATGAAATGCACGCCAAAGGGCCCGCCGGTCAGGCGTTGCGCATTCGTCGCCACAAGCTGGATCGTGACCGCCACGCCGAAGGTGGTGATCGCCAGATAGTCGTCGCGCAGGCGCAGCGCCACTGCGCCGATGAGCAGCCCCGTCAGCCCCGAGGCAGCCATCGCCGCCAGCCAGCCAGCCGCAACAGGCCAGCCGAAGCCCCCGAAGCGCTCGGCCGTCCCGGGTGTCGTCAGGATGGCCGAGGTGTAGGCGCCCACGGCCACGAAGCCGGCCACGCCCACGTTGAACAGTCCGGTGAAGCCCCATTGCAGGTTCAAGCCGAGCACGATGATGGCGAAGCTGCCGGCGAAGACCAGGAAGAAGCTGCCGTAGGACAGCCAGCCACTCATGTGCGACATCAGCTCCGACATCAGGCCTTCTCCCCGAACAGGCCATTCGGCCGCACCAGCAGGATGGCGATCAGCACCGCGAAGGCCGCCGCGGCGCGGTACTCGGCGCCCACCACCGACACCGCCGCGCTCTCCGCCAGGCCGACGATCAGCCCGCCCAGCACCGCGCCCCAGACCGAGCCGATGCCGCCCAAAATGACGGCAGCAAACAGCGGCAGCAGCAGGTCCAGCCCGAGCGTCGGACGCAGCTGCACGGTCAGGCCGGCAAACACGCCGGCCACCGCGGCGAGCACACCGCCGATGACCCAGGTGGCGCGCAGCACGCGCTCCGGGTCGATGCCGGCCACGCGCGCCAGCTGCGGGTTCAGCGAGGTGGCGCGCATGGCGCGGCCGAGCGTGCTGCGCCGCAGGAACAGGTGCAGCGCGATCACCGTCACCGCAGTCAGCCCGAGCACGAACAACTGGTCGGGCGTGATGCGCACGCCGCCCCACACGCTGCGCGGCACGAAGGCGATGGCGATCTGCAGCTCCTGCGAGTAGTACTGCGGAATGCCGCCATAGACGAACAGCAGCAGGTTGCGCAGCGCCAGCGCGGCGCCGAAGCTGGCGATGACCAGCGTGATCGCGCCCTGCCGGCGCAGCCGCTTGAACAGCAGCCAGTCCAGCGCCAGCACCCCCAGCGCAGTCAGCAGCGCGGCTACCGCCATTGCCGCGAGCAGCGGCCAGCCGAAGGAAAAGGGTGCGATCGGTGCGGCCGCCGCGCCGCCGACGGCAGCAAACATCATCAGCGCCGTCAACGCGAAGTACGCACCCCAGGCTAGCAGCTCGCCATGGCCGAAGTTGGAAAAGCGCAGGATCGAGAAGGTCAGACTCAGGCCGATGGCGCCCAGCGACACCACCGAGCCGATGACCAGGCCGTCGGTCAGGATCTGCAGCATCAGGGCGCCTCCGCCTGGGCCGCCAAGCCGGCCGGTGCGCCGGCATGGCGGCCCAGGTAGAGCTCGGCGATGCGCGCATCGCGCTGCAGTTGCGCGCTGGGCGCGACGAAACGCTCCTTGCCTTCCACCAGCACGGCCACGCGATCGGCGACAGTCAGCGCGGCCTTGACGTTCTGCTCCACCAGCAGCACCGTGACACCGCCATCGCGCACCGCGCGCAGAGTGTCAAGCACCTGGCCCACCAGCTTGGGGCTCAGGCCGGCGGAAGGCTCGTCCAGCATCAGCACGCGCGGGCGCGCGATCAGCGCGCGCGCCACCGCCAGCATCTGCCGCTGCCCGCCCGACAGCCGCCCGGCAAGCAGCGTGCGCTGGCGCGCCAGGTCGGGGAACATCGCGTATACCGGAGCCAGGCGCTGGGCACGCTCGGCTCTGCCGTGTTTCAGCAACGCGGCGGCAAGCTCCAGGTTCTCGGCAATCGTCAGGTTGGCGAACACGTTCTCGGTCTGTGGCACGAAGGCCAGGCCCTGGTGCACCATCTCGTGCGCCGGCACGCGTGTGATGTCCATGTCATCCAGCAGCACGCGGCCCGCGCTGATCGGCACCAGCCCCGCCACCGCCTTCACCAAAGTGGACTTGCCCGCCCCGTTGGGGCCGATGATTGCGACGATCTCGCCGGCCTGAACGCTCAACGATGCGCCGCGCACGATCGGCAGACCGGGTTCGTAGCCGGCTTCGAGCTTTTCCACTGCCAGCGCTGCCGTCATGCCGCGTCGCCCAGATAGGCCTCGATCACACGCGGGTCGCGCAGCACCGAAGCCGGTTCGCCCGTTACCAGCAGCCGGCCCTGTGCCATGACCATGACCGGGCTGCACAGCGACATCACCAGGTCCATGTTGTGCTCGATGATCAGGAACGTGACGCCCTGGCGGTTGAGTGCGGCCACCTTGTCCACGATCTGGTCGAGAAGCGCCGGGTTGACGCCCGCGCCGGGCTCGTCGAGCAGCACCAGCTTCGGCTCGGCCACCATCACGCGCGCCAGTTCCAGCAGCTTGCGCTGGCCGCCGGAGAGCACGCGCGCGGGCTGCTGCTCCAGGGCACACAGGCCGACGAATTTCAGCCAATGCCGAGCTGCGGCGCGCGTGGCGCGTTCCTGCGCAGCCACTGCGCGGGGACGCAGCCAGTTGGCCCAGAAGCGCTCGCCCAGCTGGCCGGTGGGCGCGAGCATGACGTTCTCCAGCACCGTCATCTC
>DASQFA010000487.1:0-1684 GCA_035633375.1 Rubrivivax sp. | reverse complement strand
ACGTTCAGCCCGGCCAGTTGCGCGGCGTCCTTGGTGGCCTGGCGCTGCGCATCGTCGAAATACGCCGGCACGGTGATGACCGCGCCGAACAGCTCGTCGTCGAAGCTGTCTTCGGCGCGCTGGCGCAGCGTGGCCAGGATCTCCGCCGAGACTTCGACCGCGGTCTTCAGCCCCTGCCGCGTCTGCACCGCCACCATGCCGGGCTGGTCCACGAACCGGTACGGCAACTGCTGCGCACCGTGCAGGTCGGCCAGGCGGCGCCCCATCAGCCGTTTGGCCGAGGCGATGGTGTTCAGCGCATCCTCGGCCTGGTGCGCGCGGGCATCGAAGCCGACCATGCGGCGCTGACCCTCCAGATAGCGCACCACTGACGGCAACAGCACCCGGCCCTGTGCATCGGGCAGACACTCGGCCACGCCGTGGCGCACGGCCGCCACCAGCGAATGCGTGGTGCCCAGGTCGATACCCACCGCAATACGGCGCTGATGGGGGTCGGGCGTCTGGCCCGGTTCGGAGATCTGCAGCAGCGGCATGTCAGTGGCTCCACCGCGCCTCGCGCAACCCGCGCCGAATGAAACCGGAGCCCACAAGCGCACGCCGTGGAGCCGGCTCTGCCGGTCCACTGGCGTCGCCCCCTCGAAGGGGAGCGCCGCAGGCGCTGTGGGCGTGTTTCATTTCAGGCAGCTTCATTGCTCGAGAGACTCGAGGCGGTTGTCGATGTCCTGGCGAAACCTGGCGACGAACATCAAGGCTCGCACCTGCGCGGCTGCGGCCGCCGTGTCACCCCGCTCGTCAAGCAGCGTCTGCAGACTTTGCAGCAGGCCGCGTTCGTGCCGTGCCACGTCGTCGGCCAGCGCTTGCATCGACGCCTCGCCCTGTGCCTCGTCGAGGGCCTCGCGCCAGGCCATCTGCTGCATCAGGAACTCGCGCGGCATGGCGGTGTTGCGTTCGGCATCGATGGGCAGGCCGCGGCGCTCGCACAGGTAGGCCGCGCGCTTCAAGGGATCCTTCAGGCGTTGGTAGCCCTGGTTCACGCGCACCGCCCACTGCATCGCGATGCGCTGCGCCGCCGCACCCTCGGTGGCAAAGCGGTCGGGGTGCACCTCGATTTGCAGCTCACGCCAGCGCCGCTCGAGCAGCGCCGCATCGAGCGCAAAGCCCTCGGGCAGACCGAAGAGCTTGAAGTCGTCGTCGTCGATGTTCATGGCTGCAGTCGCTTTTGATAGAACAGCGACAGCCCGTTGTCGGGGTAGCCGGCAAAGCTCGTGCGCCGCACGTAGCCGCAACGTTCATACAGGCTCACGGCCTGGCGCTGGGCCGCCCCAGTCTCGAGCAACGCGAGACCCAGGCCCTCGTCGCGCAAACGAGCTTCGAGCTGCCCCAGCAACGCGGCACCGACGCCGCGGCCACGCGCAGGAAGATCGACCATCATGCGCTTGATCTCGCCATAGGCCTGGCCGCGCGTGGCGCCCTCGCCCGGCATGCGCCGATACGCGCCGCAGGCCAGCACCCGCTCGTCCTGACGCGCGACCAGAAAGCAGACTTGCGGCGACAGCAAGGCTTGGACATCGAGAATATGGTTGTGCTGCGGCTCGTACAGCCCGGCCAGATAGGCATCCAGCGCCCCGAGCAGCGCGCGCACCTGCGGCTGGTCCGGGCTTTCGCGGCGGATGTCGAGGCATTG
>DASQFA010000486.1:0-4509 GCA_035633375.1 Rubrivivax sp. | reverse complement strand
CACAGGCCAGGGACATGCGCGCCGGCCTCGCATTGCAGCGGCAGCAGTTGCGCAAGCTGGACGACCGCGTCGGTATGAAGCGCTGGCTCAAGCGCCAGCGGCAGCGGCTGCGCGAGCCCTCCTTCGACGACGATTTTTTCTGAGCACCCCAAGGGCCAAGATGCACCCGGCCGGCCGGCCGCGGGAGTCGAGTCAACTTGGAGGGGCGAGGAGTTTTCCCGGGCTGCGGCGTGCAGGCAGGCGGGCCCTGGCGACCGCTACCGGTACACGCCGTCCCAGTCGCCGGGCGGCAACTGCGCCGTCAGGCCGTCTGCGGCGGCCACCGGCCGGTTCATCGTGAACATCGACTCGGGCGTCAGCACCGAATAGTCCATGTAGCCCAGCCGCGCCAGCGAGCGCATGGCGCCGCTTTGCACGATGCCGCCCTGGATGAACGCATCGTCGATGTAGATGCCGACCACCTGCCCGAACACCACCGTGTAGGACGAGTCCGCCCCGGGCTTGTGCGGCGGCATGGGCAGCGTCTTCCACAAGCGGCACTCGAAGGCCGCGGGCGACTCGGCCACGCGCGGCGGCTTGACCTGGCGCGATGCCGCCTTGCCCAGCCCGGCCAGCTCGAACTCATCGACGCCCGGCGCCACAGGCGCGGAGCTGAGGTTCATCGCCTCGCGCAACGCCCAGGTGGCGATGGAGCAGGTGAACTCGCCCGTGTCCTCGATGTTGCGCAGGCTGTCCTTGTGGCCGCCCGAGGCGAACATCAGCATCGGCGGGCGGTCGCTGACCGCGTTGAAGAAGCTGTAGGGCGCGAGGTTGGCCACGCCGTCCTTGCCGATCGTGGAAACCCAGCCGATCGGCCGCGGCACGACCAATGCTTTGAAGGGGTCGTGCGGCAGGCCGTGGTTGCGTTGGGCGGTGTCGTAGTGCATGGAGTGATCTTTGCTCGGTAGGGCTCGGGGGCGTGCGCTGGGCAGGCGCTACGGCTCAATCATCGCTCGATTTCGGCGTCGGCCTGATGCTTGACCGCTTTGCCCGAGCCCAGGCTTGGGCACGAGGCCATCCTTCCGACCCGCCCGGTGCCAGAAGCGAATTCACTACACTTCGGCTATCGATTTGCACCGCAGGTGCCACGTGAACCTGAAACCACCACCCATCAGCTTGTACGACGAACCGGCCTACCGCGTCGGCGAGGTTGCGCACATCCTCGGCTTGCCTCGGGGAACGGTGCAGGCCTGGTGCTTCGGACACGACTATCGTCAGGCGCACGACGGCAGCCGCAAGTTGTTTGCACGCGTCATCGCGCCTGCGGACGAGCGTCAGCGCCTGCTGTCCTTCGTCAACATGTGCGAGCTGCATGTGTTGGGCGTGATCCGGCGCCACCATCGCCTGCAGTTGGCGCAAGTGCGCACCGCGGTCGACTACATGCGCCAGCAGTTGCAGGAAGACCGACCCCTGGCCTCGGGGCGGTTTCGCACGAACGGCATCGACCTGTTCGTCGAACACGCCGGGCTACTGCTCAACGTGTCCAAGCAAGGACAGCACGCGCTGCGGGAAGACTTCGAACGAACACTCGATCGCGTGGATTTCTCCAGCGAGCACAACCGGCCTGTCCGGTTGTTCCCGTTCACACGGCCGCCGTCTGGCGGCAGCGTGCAGGCGAAAACGGTACTGGTAGACCCGACCTTGTCGTTCGGTCGGCCCGTGCTGTGCGGCGCTTTTGTACGCACCGAAACCATCGAAAGCCGGTTCCGCGCCGGCGACTCGATTGCCGACATGGCCCTGGATTACGGCGTCGCCGCGCAGCAGATCGAAGAAGCCCTGCGCTTCGAGCAGCGGCGCGCTGCCTGAGCGCAGCGCGCAAGGGCGCATGCTGCCCACGCTGTTCATAGACCGCGACACCTGGAGCCATGTGCTCGACGCCGCGTTGCGCGCGGCAGGCATTCCCTTCGTGGCACACCGCGATGTCTTCAGACCCGACACCCCCGACGCCGAGTGGATCGCCCAGGTGGGCCTGCGCGGCTGGGTGGTGATCACCCGCGATCAGAACATCCGCCGCCGGCCGAACGAACTGCGTGCCGTGCGCTCCGCCAGTTTGCACTTGTTTGCGCTGACCTCGGGCAACCTTTCGGCAGCCGAGACAGCCAGCGTGATCGTCAAAGCGTGGCGCTCGATCCAGCATCATGCCGCCCATACCCCGGCACCGCACTGTTCTCGGTCTCGCGCAGTGGCGATGTGCGGCTGATGCGGCAATGACGGTCATTGCGCCGTCTTGCGTGCTGCACGCCGCTTGGTCGGCTCGGCCGGCAGCAGCGAGGTGATGCGCTGGTACATCTCGAACAGGAAGGCCACTCGCTCGGCATCGCTCTTGAAGCCCTTGCGGCCGTAGGCGGCATCGACCGCGGCATCGAGCTGCTGGTGTGCCTTCAGCAGCGCGGGCGGCATGGTCAGCGGGTCGTACAGGTCGGCGAGCGTGGAACCGGGGAAATGCGTGCGGGTGTCGAGCACGGCCTCGGCGGCGGCTTCGATGGCTTCGCGCTGTTTGTCGGTGGGCGACTCGGGCCACGGAAAGGTGTTGTAGACCATCGTGGCCGAGTACTGATAGTCGCTTTTTAAGCGCCCTCCCACGGTCTTGGTCCAAGCCATGTGCGCGGCGGATTGAAGTACACCGAAGATCCAAAGGCTGTCTTGAGGCACAAGGTAGAGCTTGTTACTCGCGATCTTCGATGACGGAAGGAAGCCGATGGGAATGTAGGGCCGCCGCTCGGACGACACCTCGGGTACGGCGATGTAGGTCGATTGCGGTTGCCCATCGAAGAAGAATCGCGCAGGTGTCGCCGCCGCAGCCCGCGTCGGCGCGGCCGTGCTGGAAAGACGAAACCTTCGAACCGCCTCCACGCGCTTCATCACGGCGGGCATCTGGCGCAGCTCTGCCGGTGACGCATCGGGCAGCCAAAGACAGAAGCGCTGGCCGCCGTTGATGAACTCCTCGGATCCGATGTAGGCACGCACGAATCTGTCGGCAGCCGGCGTCTCGTGAAGAAGCTCCTCGCGCGAAGCTTCGTCGAGCACCAAGAAGCCGCCGTCGCTGGGCTTGCTGCCGCAGCGCATCGTCGGCACGTCGGCCAGCGGCTTCTGTCTCTTGAACACCACGACGCTCGGGGTCAACGTCAGGTAGGGGCTGATGTTCGGTCCCGCATGCGCAAGGGGCTCGGATCGCGGCGACTCGTATTCGAACAGCGTGCAACTATCGCGCGGCCACAACGCGAACCCGATGATCACGCAGTGGACGGCCGCAACGCCGCGGCCCTCATTGCTCCATTGGAAAGTGCGATGCGCGAAATGAATTCGAACACCGAGCCCGTCGAGCAACAACGGCCAGAGCAACGGAACCTGTTCGCCCTGGGTGATCGAATTGGTCGAAACAAAGGCACAGCTCGTTCGTGTACCTCGAATGTAGCGAGCCGCTATGAAGTACCAAGCGCAGACGAAGTCGAGGTCTGCCGCTGCGCGCAGGTTTTCCACTGCCGCGATCAAATAGCTTTTCTGTTGTCGGGACTGGTAGTGCTTGCCGACAAACGGTGGATTGCCGAACACATAGCTGCACCGGCTCGCCGGCAACACATCCTCCCAATCCAGCCGCAGCGCATTGCCATGCACGATGTGCGGCGTGGCCGTCAGCGGGATACGCGCGAAGTAAAGGCCGAACTCTTCGCCGACCATCACGTTCATCTGGTGGTCCATCAGCCACAGCGCCACCTGCGCAATCTGCGCCGGAAACTCCTCGATCTCGATGCCGTGGAACTGGTCCACGTCCACCAGCAGGCGCTGGTGGATGTCGAGCAGTTGCTGGCCGTCCTGGTAGGCCGCGCGCAGCACCTCGAGTTCGAGCAGCCGCAGCTCGCGGTAGGTGATGACGAGAAAGTTGCCGCAGCCGCAGGCCGGGTCCGGGAAGTTCAGCGTGCGCAGCTTCTTGTGGAACTCGAACAGCCGGTTGCGGTTGCCCTTGATGCGCTGGAACTCGGCCCACAGCTCGTCCAGGAACAAGGGCTTGATGACCTTGAGGATGTTGTCCTCGCCGGTGTAGTGGGCTCCCAGGTTGCGCCGTGCCTTGGCGTCCATGATGCTCTGGAAAAGCGCGCCGAAGATGGCCGGGCTGATGCTGCTCCAGTCGATCGCGCAGGCATCGAGCAGGCTCTCGCGCATGGCGGTGGTGAAGGCCGCCAACGGCAACGGCTCGGTGAAGAGCTTGCCGTTGACGTAGGGGAAGGCCTGAACCTGCTCGTCGAGCGCGCGGCTTCGTTTGTCTTCGGGCGTGTTCAGCACCTGGAACAGTTGAGCCAGTTGCGGGCCCAGGTCCGAGCCGTCGGCGGCCGTGCGTTCTTCGACCCAGGCCCGAAAGGCCTGCGCAGGTTGGAAGATGCCCGTGTCGTCGGCGAACAGGCAGAACAGCAGCCGCACCAGCAGCACTTCGAGCGCATGGCCTTCATAGCCGCTGGCTTTGAGCGCATCGTG
>DASQFA010000485.1:0-2618 GCA_035633375.1 Rubrivivax sp. | reverse complement strand
ACTGCTCGTGGCGGTCGGCCGCGGCAGCCAGGTCGGCGGCGAAGCCTGGGTCGCTCTGGCGATAGGTCCTGGCCAGCTCGCGCACCTCCTGCGCTTCCTGCCCAGGCGTCCTGGCCCGCGCCGCGGCGCTGCGCGCCATGGCGGCCACGCCGCGCCAAAGCGCGATGAAGACGGCGGCCGCATATCGCGAACCGCGCGGCATGGTCGGGCCGACGCGCGGTGCAACCTGCAGATGGATGGTGGTCATGACCAGCTCCTTCACGGGCGCGTTCGGAAAATTTCGGATAGCAGTCATTTTGATTACTCCCCTCGCCTTGTGGGCGTTGCACCGACGAAACCGTCGATGGAGCAAATATGGGGTTAACCCTTATACTTATCCAATGAAATCTCCGTATATAAAATATAAATAAATCGTATATCATGAGGCTTCTGTGAACTTCCGCACACTCGACCTGAATCTGCTGCGCGTGTTCGACACGCTGATGTCAGAGGGCAGCCTGACACGCACCGCAGAGGTGTTAGCGATCACTCAGCCGGCCTCCAGCCATGCGCTGAAGAGGTTGAACGAGGCAGTGGGTGAAGCGCTATTCGTGCGCAACGCTTTCGGCATGACACCCACGCCGCGCGCCGAGGCGCTTTGGCCGCAGGTACGCGCCGCGCTGGCTGCACTGCAGCAGGCACTGGCGCCCGGCGAGTTCGACCCGCAGACCCAGGCCGTCAATTTCCGCCTGGCGATGACCGATGCCACCGCCGCGCTGCTGGCGCCCGCGCTGGTGGCGGTGGTCGAGCGCGAGCTGGCGCTGTGCAACCTGCGCGTGTTGCCGCTCACCACCCATGAGCCGCGCCGCATGATCCAGCAGGGCGAGGTGGACCTGGCGCTGGGGCACTTTCCAGAAACCGTGACCGCGCTGCTGGCCGCCGGCCGTGACGCCACGCTGCGCCACGCCCGCCTGTACGACACGCGCTACGTGTGCGTCATGCGCCGCGGCCACCCGCTGGCCGACCGGCCGCTGACGCTGGACGCGTACTGCGCCGCACACCACCTGCTGGCCAGCGCCACCGGCAGGTCGCAGGGTTACGTGGATCAGGCGCTCACCGCGATGGGCCGGCAACGCCGCGTGGTGATGAGCGTGAACCAGTACCACACCGCCGGCCGGGTGGTGACGCAGTCCGACCTGCTGAGCGTGCTGCCGCTGGCCTTCCTGCCCGCCACCGGGCAGGAAGGCGAACTGCTGGTGCGCGAGCTGCCCTTCGACCTGGGTGCGATGCAGGTCAGCATGCTGTGGCACATGCGCCGCGATGCCGAGCCGGCGCACCGCTGGCTGCGCGAGCGGGTGATGCGTTCGGCTGGGGTGCAGCCCTAACAGCGGCCAAGGGTCGGCTTTGCCACAATGCCCCGCATGGCCGACAAATACATCCCCACGGCAGCGCTGCGGCGCTGGGTCGATCAACTCTGGCTGGCCGCGGGTTGCAGCCCCGACGAGGCGCGGCTCACCGCCGAGCATCTGGTGGGCGCCAACCTGGCGGGCCACGATTCGCACGGCGTGGGCATGGTGCCTCGCTACGTGAGCAGCTGGCTGGCCGGCGAGTTGCAGCTCAACCAGCATGTGGCCGTCACCAGCGACAGCGGGGCCATGCTCAGCCTGGACGCGAATCGCGGCATGGGCCAGAGCATGGCCTACGAGGCGATGAAGCTGGCCATCGACCGCGCGAAGACCCATGGCGTGTGCGTCATGGGCCTGAAGCATGCTCACCACATCGGCCGCATCGGCCATTGGGCCGAGCAGGCGGTGGCCGCGGGTTTGGTGTCGGTGCACTTCGTCAACGCCATGAGCAAGCCGGTGGTGGCGCCGTTTCGCGGCACCGAGGCGCGCTACGTCACCAACCCCTTCACCGTGGGCATCCCGCTGCCGGGACGCGAGCCGATGCTGCTCGACTTTGCCACCAGCGCCATTGCCATGGGCAAGGTGCGCGTGGCCTTGAACAGCGGCAAGAAGGTACCGCCGAACACGCTGCTGGATGCCAGCGGCGCGGCCACCGACGACCCGGCCGCGCTGTTCCCGCCGGCCGCAGAGCCCGGCGGCGCGCTGCTGCCCTTTGCCGAGCACAAGGGCTATGCGCTGGCCATGGTGTGCGAGGTGCTGGCCGCAGCGCTGACCGGCGGCCAGACCACGCGTCCGGCACACCTGACCTACCAGCACGGGATCTGGAACAACATGCTCGCGCTGGTCTTCGACCCGGCACGCCTGAACGACCAGCAACTCTTCGGTGCCGAGGTGAATGCCTTCGTCGAATGGGTGCAGTCGGCGCGGCTGCGCGACGGCGCCGAACCGATCCTGATGCCGGGCGACCCGGAGCGCGCCTCGCGCCGCGCGCGCGCCGAGCGCATGCCGGTGGATGAAGGCACGCTGGCCGAGCTGGATGCGGCGGCCACGGCGGTCAGCCAGGCGCGCGGCGTGCCGCTGCCGGCGCTGTTGTCATTGGCCCTTTGAGGCAGCGCTCAGCACAACAGCTGCTTGCGCGCCCGGTGCAGCCGCACGAACAGGTTCTCCTCACTGATCTGCAGCGCCTGACACACCTGTTCGGTCGGCTGATCGTGCAGCACGCGCAGCCGCATC
>DASQFA010000484.1:0-7849 GCA_035633375.1 Rubrivivax sp. | reverse complement strand
CGCCGGGGCGACATACTTGCCCTTGCCGGTCTTGAACAGGTCCTTCACGCGGCCGGTGATCTTGAGGTTGCCCTCGGCGTCGATCGTGCCCTTGTCGCCGGTCTTCAACCACCCGTCGTCAGTGAAGGTCGCCTTGGTGGCATCAGGCTGCTTGTAGTAGCCGAGCATCAGGCACTCGCCTTTCATCTGGATTTCACCACTGTCGGGAGCGATGCGGCACTGCACGCCGTCATAGGTCGTGCCCACGGTCCCTGGGCGGGGCTTGCCAAGCACGGTCGAATGCGAAAGGCCGCAGTTCTCGGTCATTCCGTAGACCTCGACGACCTGCAGGCCCAGGCTGTTGTACCAATTCAGCAGCGCGGTCGGCATGGGGGCGGCCCCGCCGGCCGAGAACTGAACCTGGTCCAGGCCCAGGCCGCTGAGCACCTTCTTCTTGACGATGCCGCGGATGATCGGGATCTTGAGCAGCCGATCGAGCTTTTCCGCCGGCATCTTGGCCTGCACGCCCTGCTGGAACTTGACCCACAGCCGCGGTACCGAGAAGAACACGGTGGGCCGGGCGCGCTGGATATCGGAGACGAAGGTCTCCAGACTTTCCGCGAAGTACACATGCATGCCGGTGGCCAGCAGGCCGTGCTCGACGAGCATGCGCTCGGCCACGTGCGCCAGCGGCAGGTAGCTGAGCATGCGGCCGGAGGAATCGAGCTTGACGCGCTTCAGACCCGAGGTGATGGACCAGGCGAAGGTGCCGAAGCTTTGCATCACGCCCTTGGGCACGCCCGTGGTGCCCGAGGTGTAGATCAGCGTGCACAACTCGTCGGCGCCGCGCAGCGGGCTTTCGGTCATGGGCGCGGTCTTGGCGATGATCTGGTCCCAGGTCATCGCGCCGTCGACCTTGGGCGCGAGCGGCAACGTGATCATCGGCAGGCCCGCCGGCACGCCGGGCTTCATCTCCCCCCACACGTCGAGCTTGCCGACGAAAAGCAGCTTCGACTCGCTGTGCTCGAGAATCTGGCGCACGGTGTTTGCCGCCAGCGTCGGGTACAGCGGCACCGAGACATGGCCTGCCATCCAGATGGCCCAGTCGGCCATCATCCAATGCGCAGTGTTCTTGGCAAGCAGCGCGATGCGCGTGCCCGGCTCTAGGCCCAGGCCCTTGAGGTGCGTGGCCATGCGCCGCACTTCGTCCATGGCCTGCTTCCAGGTGTACTCCTTGACCACGCCGCCACCCATCGGCTGGGTGAAGACCACCTTGTCGGGGGTGGTTTTTTCCCATTGATACAGGCGCTGCAGGGCGAGGGTTTCGGGCAAAGCGGATGAGGCCATGATCTTGATTCCTGTCGGCTTCTTGGTGGGGGTCACGAATGGCGAAGCACGAGCCTAGCCAAACTCCAGCCCCGCGTACAGCAGGACTACCCTCGATCGGCATGGCCATGCCTCAAGACGCGCGGGCTGCAGCGTCCTGGAGTTGTTCGAGTACACGGCGCGCCGCGCGCAGCGCCAAGGTGACGTCGATCTCGGCCTGCGGGGCGATGTGCTTGACGACATCGTCCAGGGTATCGGGCGCGGTCATGATCGCGTGCGCCATCACCGACAGCGCGGTGATGGCGCGGCGCTGCAGCGCGTCGGGCAATTCACCGCTGGCCTGCGCCTGCACATGGTGGCGCACACTGCCTACCGCCGCCGCGCCCAGGCCCCAGCTTTCGCACAACGCCGCACCCAGCGCATCGTGGCTGACACCAAACCCGGTCAGCTCCAGCGAGGCCAGTTCACTGTCGTCGCGGGCGGCACGCAGCATCGATCGGTAGTGGTCCGGCGCATGCCTGAACAGCACCGCCTTGCCGCATTCCTCGAACAGCCCGGCCGAATGCGCAGCCCATGCGTCCTGGCTCATCCCTGCCGCCAACCGGCCCATCACCAGACCGCGCTGCGCCGCGCGCTTCCATATCGGCTCGAGCTCGGCAGCCGGTGGAAAGGCGGCGCGCAGGCCCATCTCGAAAGTTATCGCAGCAACCTCGCGCATGCCCAGGTAGGTGATGGCCTGCTGCACGCTCTGCACCCGACCCTTCAGCCCATAGAGCGAGGAGTTCACGGCCTTCATCACGGCTGCGGCCAGCGCCATGTCGCTTTCGATCAGGCGCGACGCAGCGTTCAGGTTCATGTCCTCATCGGCCATCAGCAACGACAGCTGGACCAGCGATTCAGGCCGCGCCGGGATGTCGATTTGTAGCGTGCGCAGTTCGGGATCGACGGGCATGGTGGGCTTGCAGCTGGGTCGTGATGCCGCCAATGCTAAACCCTGGACTGCGCTTCGCACGCCTTCATCAGCGCACAACGCAGCGGTGCAGAAACGAAAAGAGGGCGGTGCCGGTGGGCACGCCCCCTTTCGCACTGCTTTGCCACCCGCCTTGCTGCCGCAGCGCCATGAAGCACCTCGCGCCCGCGACGGGTTTGTCTCCTCGCACCCGTCGTCCGTAGCCCCCTGACAAGGGACGGGCGACGCCGAGTGGTCCGAACTTTATGCAGGCGGGCAGGGCCGAGTCAACGGTGTTTTCCCGGCGACGTCCAGGGCGGCGACAGGTGGCCAGGAACCGAAAGCCGCTGCGCCAAGCCCACGGTCATGGCCTGCGCGGTCAGCGCTGCCAGGATCAGCCGCACCGTGCTGTCGATGCCGGTTCGCCCCAGCGGCCAGGTGATGCGCACCGACGTCGCAAAGGCGAGATAGCACGCGACGCCCACCATCACGCGACAACCCACCCACGCCGCCAGTGCCCATCCGGCGCGACCACTGCGCAGGGCCGAGACCTTCCATGGTGCGATGGAGTGGCGTCTCCGGCTTGGGGGCGCCTGGCCTCGGGTTAGCCCGTAGGCAACAAAACAACACTCTCGACGCGGTGTCTTTGCGCCCTCTTGCAGGATGCCTGGATAATCGATTACGCGTGTGTCGGATGCGGCGCCTTCGCCTGAATGGTTCTCGCTGGGTTGAAGCTCCACATGGTTTCTTGTTCTAGATCGAGGGCTCCCCCGTGGGAAATAAACTTTACGTCGGCAATCTCGCCTACTCCGTGCGAGATGAATCGCTGCATCAATCGTTCTCGCAGTTCGGCACCGTCACGTCCGCCAAGGTCATGATGGACCGTGACACCGGCCGATCCAAGGGCTTCGGCTTCGTCGAGATGGGTTCGGATGCCGAAGCGCAGGCCGCCATCAACGGCATGAACGGCCAAGCGCTCGAAGGGCGCGCCATCGTGGTCAATGAAGCCCGCCCGCGCGAAGAGCGCCCCGGTGGCTTTGGTGGGGGCGGTGGCGGCAGCCGCGGTGGTTACGGCGGCGGCGGCGGTGCTGGCGGTGGCGGGGGAGGTCGCAGTCCTTACGGCAGCGGCGGTGGCGGCGGTGGTCGCAGCCCCTATGGTGGCGGGGGTGGCGGCGGCGGGGGGGGTCGCGGCGGCTATGGCGGCAGCAGCAGTGGCGGCGGTGGTGGCAGCGGTGGCGGTGGCGGCCGAGGCGGCTACTGACCTGAACTGAAGCTCAACCGCGCCGCAGCGCGGTGATCCGAGGGCGCTGATGCTTCGCATCCGCGCCCTTCGTCTTTGGAGGAGCCTTTCAGGGCTTGGGGCGTCGAAATCCAAAAGCGACCCAGCGGCCCCGCGACCGAAGCCCGACAGGCTGCTTGCCGATCGTCAATGCCGTTGCCGCTGTTTGCGCTGTCGACCCGCCAATGCCCTGTCGAACACTGCGTTCGGTAACAGCCGCAACAGCTTCGCCACCCATCCCATCTGCCATGGAATGACGCGATAGCTTTGACCGGCAATGATGGCATCGAAGGCGCGGTCGGCAAAGTCGGTAGCCGACATCAGGAAGGGCATTGAGTACCGGTTGCCGCGCGTCAACGGCGTATCGATGTAGCCCGGCAGCAGAGTCACCACCTTGACGCCTGAGCGCGCGCACTCGCCGCGCAGGCTTTCGCAATAGCTGATGACCGCGGCCTTGCTCGGGCAATAGGCGCCGTGTCCAGGCAGGCCGCGGATACCGGCCACGCTGGCGATGCCCACCAGCCGCCCGCTGCCGCGATCGCACATCGCCTTGACAAAGGGGTGGAAGGTCGCCGCCATGCCCAGGTTGTTGGTCTCGAAAGTAGCGCGAATGACCTCCAGGTCATCGTAGTCCGCAGTGTCGATGCCCACGCTGATGCCGGCGTTGGCCACCACCGCATCGGGCAAGCCCTGCTGCGCCAAGCAATCCCTGCCGGCCTGAACGATGCTGCGCACAACGCGCACGTCGGCGGCATACACACATGCCTGGCTGGCATCCAGCCTTTGCGCATCGACCCAGGCCTGCAGCTCCGCGCCACGCCGCGCCACCAACGCCAGGCGCCAGCCGGCACGATGAAAGCGCAGCGCCAGCGCCTGCCCGATACCGCTGGACGCGCCTGTGATGAAGATCAGTGGTGCGGTCATCGGCAGACTATGCGCGCCGCGCACGGCGCAATGAGCGCTTTGCAGCGGCCATGCGCACTCACTGGTGTGCCTTCGTGCTGCGCACTGCAGGATTTTCCCTTGGGGCGGCCCGGCGGGCTCATGTGCATTCCTGCAGTGCGTTGCGAGGCGCGCGGTCAAGGGACATTCTTTGCCTTGCTTTGTGCAGCGCCCGTGGGCGCCCGGGCCGCACCACTCGAAGGCAGCAACGTGGCTCTCATCTTGCCCTGCAGCTGCAGCAGACCCGTCAGGTGATCGTAGTCCATGCCGCCGGCGCGGAACTCGCTGCCGTTGCGCACCACCACCACCGGAAGGTGCGAGCGCACACGCTCGGTATTCAGGAAAGCGTGCAGGAACTCGCCGCGGAATTCGATCGGCTCGCCTCTCGGCCCGGTGCCGTTCACCCGTGCGTCACCGATCAGCTGCACCTCGCTGCCGTCGCCGTTGGTGACGGCGCGCCGCGCCTGTGCCAGCATGGCGCGGCCATCCGCCGAGACGGTGCGCACACGGGCCTGGTCGACCTCGATGCGGTCGGTGTCGGCATAGTGGCGCAACTGCTCTCCCTGGATGCGTGCTTTCAGCCTGCCGTCCTTGTCGAAGCGCTCCACGACGAAGTTGTGCATCGTGTAGTCGGGTTCGCTGCTTGGCTCGGCAGCGCCGCGAGGGGCTTGCGCCGAGGGCGTGCTCTTCACCAGCCACCAGGTGCCCAGTGCCAGCGCCAGCATCAGCAACAACGGCAGATAGGTGGCAAGCAGCTCGCGCGCACGCTGGTGCCAGGGCCACGCTGAACGCCTGGGCTGTGAGCTTGGCGGCACCGGCCCGAGCGAGATAGGCACATCCGGCAGGTCCGGCAGGTGCAGCTCCAAGGCCATGACTCAGTGCGCGTCCAGGGTAGGCAGCTGGCTTTGCAGCAGAGCGGCGTAGCGCCCGCTGGCCACGAGAAGAAGGTCGCAGAACTCGCGTGCCGCGCCATGGCCGCCGCGCGCCGTGGTGACGTGGTCCGCCAACGCCTTGACCTCGACATGCGCGTTCGCGCTGGCGCAGGCAAAGCCGGCACGCGCCAGCAGCGGCAGGTCGGGCCAGTCGTCACCGATGGCCGCCGTGTCGGCCCAATCCACACCCAGGGCGTCGAGCTGCGCCTGCGCCGCGGCGACCTTGTCTTCGGCGCCATACACGGCATGCACCAGTCCCAGATCAGCGACGCGACGGCGCACCGCGGCCGAGTCGCGCCCGGTGATGATCACCGGCGTGATGCCGGCGCGCACCAGCAGCTTCAGGCCATGACCGTCGAGCGTGCTGAATGCCTTGACCGTTTCGCCTTGCTCGCCGATGTAAAGGCGCCCGTCGGTGAGCACGCCGTCCACGTCGAGGATCGCGCATCGCATGCCCAGCCCCAGCCCCTGGGCCTTGAGCAGCAGCTCGGGCGCAAAGTGCAGCGCCGGTGAGGTCACGGCCCGGGGCATCAGATCACCTTGGCACGCATCAGATCATTCGAGTTCAGTGCGCCGACCAGGCGCTGCTCGGCGTCGAGTGCCAGCACGCTGGTCACGCGGTGGCGCTCCATCACTTCGGCGGCATCCACCGCCAGCGCGTCGGCGCTGATGCAGCGCGGCTGGCGATGCATCACGTCCTCGGCATGCAGCGCGCGCAGGTCGGCCCCGCGTTCGATCAGGCGGCGCAGGTCGCCGTCGGTGAAGATGCCCAGCACCCGGCTCTCGGCGTCGACGATGGCGGCGAAGCCCAGGCCCTTGCCGGTCATCTCGCCGAGCATTTCGATGAAGCTGGCGCGCCGGCCCACGCGCGGCAGCGCGGTGCCCGAGCGCATCAGGTCGCGCACATGCATCAGCAGCTTGCGCCCGAGGCTGCCGCCGGGGTGCGAGCGCGCGAAGTCGTCCTCGCGAAAGCCGCGCGCATCGAGCAGCGCCACCGCCAGCGCGTCGCCCAGCGCCATCTGGGCGGTCGTGCTGGCGGTAGGTGCCAGGTTCATCGGGCAGGCCTCCTGGTCGACGGCGCTGCAGATCACGTGGTCGGCATGTCTTGCGAGTGTCGACCCGAGGTTGCCGGTCATCGCCACCAAGGTCACGCCGACGCGGCGCATTGCCGGCAGGATGGCGGCCAGCTCGTCACTTTCGCCGCTGTTCGAGATGGCCAGCACCACATCGCCGGCCATGACCATGCCCAGGTCGCCGTGCCCGGCCTCGGCCGGATGCACGAAGAATGCCGGCGTGCCGGTGGAGGCCAGCGTGGCGGCAATCTTGCGGCCGACATGGCCGCTCTTGCCCATGCCCATGACGATCACCCGGCCGCGGCACTCCAGCATGGCCTGCACGCTGCGCGTGAAACCTTCGTCCTGGCGTGCGGCCAAGGACAGCAGCGCCTGCGCCTCGATCTCGAAGGTTTGCGCGGCCAGGAGCAAGGCGCGCTGCGGGTCGAAGCCGCGGGATGCATTCACGTCGTGGTTGCTCCGATAGGATTGGGCATTCTAGAAGCCTGCCGGGTTGGGTAACCCGGCCCTTGCATCGCCGCCGGTCCATGGCCACCACCCTCGAACTCGCGCTGCTCTACCTGGTCGCCGCCGTGTTGGGCGTGGTGATCTGCCGCTCGCTGAAGCTGCCACCGATCCTGGGCTACCTGGTGGTGGGCGTGCTCATCGGGCCGAACGCGCTGGCGCTGGCCAAGGACACCGCCAATATCAAGTACCTGGCCGAGTTCGGCGTGGTCTTCCTGATGTTCGTCATCGGGCTGGAGTTCAACCTTCCCAAGCTGCGCAGCATGCGCTCGCTGGTCTTCGGGCTGGGCCTATCGCAGGTGCTGCTGACAATGGCCGGCACGCTGCTCGGCCACGCCCTGCTCGTCTGGATCTTCTCGTTCACCTCGATGCCCTGGCAGATGGGTTGGCAGGGCACCATCGTGCTCGGCGGCGCGATGGCCATGTCGAGCACGGCCATCGTGGTGAAGATGATGGCCGAGCGGCTGGAGCTGGAAACCGAGCACGGCCGCCGTGTCATCGGCGTGCTGCTGTTCCAGGACCTGGCCGTGGTGCCGCTGCTGGTGCTGATCCCGGCGCTTAACTCCAGCGGCGGCGACATGGCGTGGGCAATCGGACTGGCCACGCTCAAGGCCGCGGTGTTGTTGACGCTGCTGCTGGTGGGTGGCAAGCGCGTGATGCGCTGGTGGCTGACGCTGGTGGCGCGGCGCAAGAGCGACGAGCTGTTCATGCTCAACCTGCTGCTGGTCACCCTCGGCCTGGCATGGTTGACCGAACATGCCGGCCTGTCGCTGGCGCTGGGCGCCTTCGTCGCCGGCATGCTGGTGGCCGAGACCGAATACAAGCACCAGGTGGAAACCGACATCCGGCCCTTCCACGACGTGCT
>DASQFA010000483.1:0-9908 GCA_035633375.1 Rubrivivax sp. | reverse complement strand
GCGGCGGTGCGGGCGACAAGCCGGCGCACGAGCAGCTGTCCGAGCGCGAGTTCCAGGTGTTCCTGCGGTTGGCCAAGGGCGAGACCATCGGCCACATGGCCAACAGCATGTCGCTCAGCGTCAAGACCGTGAGCACCTACCGGACGCGGGTGATGGAGAAGATGAAGCTCGAGTCGAACAGCGACCTGACCTACTACGCCCTGAAGAACGGGCTGATTCAGTAGCACTCGTCAAGTTCACGGCGAGCCATCGGCCCCTTTCGCGGGCCATCAAAGCAGCGCGCCATGGCCGCTGCGGCCCGCCTCACCGGCCGCCAGACGGCTGCAATAGAGCATCAACGCATCGATGTCGTGGGACTTGTCGAACACCCGGTCGGCTCCCAGCTCCAGGCATTTGAGGCGCATGTCCGGCGTGGCGTAGTTGCTCAGCACCACCACATGGCGCCGCAGCGGCAGCGCGCGCGCGGCACGCAGCACTCCCAGGCCCGAGCCGGCCTTGAGGAAGATGTCGACGATGAGCAGATCGGCATGGTTGCCGGCGTTCGCCAGCCACTGCGCCGCAGTGGCTTCGTCCTCGGCCGTGCCCACCACCTCGATCGGAACGAGTTCTTCCAGGGTGGCGATCAGGTTCTCCCGGATGACCCGGCTGTCTTCGACGATATAGGTCTTCAGCAACTGCACGGGCGGCGGGTGTTCCTGTGCGGCCGACGCCGCGGGTTGTTTGCTGGCATAGGGCTCGCCGTCGCTCCCGGGCTGAGCTGCCTGCCCTGGAATGTAAGGCACAGCGTCCACTCCGCCAGTCTGGGCGGCATCTGAGCAGTCGGCTGACGGAACATAGCGCATTGCGTTGTGGGACTGCGCCTACAAGTCCAATTCCGCAGCCGCACCTTGCAACGGCGGCGCGGTACTCGCGGCAGTGCCGCTGCCGGCGACCCCGTCGATGCAATTGAGCACCGGGCTCATCGCCACCATGCGCGCGGGTCCGTAGATGGTGGCGAAGGCCACATCCTTGGCATCGGGCCCGGTGGCCAGGCGCACCACACGATCCACCGGCGCCATGCCGGACGGGTCGAACAGCACCCAGCGTCCACCGACGAAAGCCTCGAAGATGGCGTGAAAGTCGGGCGGCGGCTCGTCGAAATGCGCATAGGCACTGACCAGGCGCGCCGGAATGTTGAGCGCGCGGCAGAAGGTCACCGCCAGGTGGGCAAAGTCGCGGCACACGCCGGAGCGCTGCACGAACACGTCGACCGCGGTGGTGGTGGCAACGGTGGAGCCGATGCGGTAGGCGACATGCGCGTGCACCCAATCGCAGATGGCTTGCACGCGCCCATGGCCGGTGGGCACGCCGGCAAAGATCTGCTGAGCCACGGGACCCAGCAGATCCGATTCGCAATAGCGGGTGGGCAACAAGAAGTGCATCAGCTCGTCCGGTATGGCGTGCACCGGCACTTGCGCCGCGTTTGGGTCGGGCACGTCGACGCGGCGGTCGACGATCGCGCTGTAGTGCAAGCGCAGCGCGCCCGCCGGGGCACTCACCCGCAGGAAACGATTGCCCGAGGCTTGGTGCACGTAGCTTCGGTAGGCCATGGGCGGGTCGAGCCGCAGGTCTTCTTCGACCAGCGTCTGATCGGGGTTCAGCGCGGCCTGGACGAGGAATACGAACTCGCAGTCGCCGGCAAGCTCATAGGACAGTTGGCAATCGATCTTCATGCGCACGCTGCCGCTGCTGCTGCTGCTGGCGTTACCGCTGGCCTCGGCGGGAGGCATCTGGGTTGGCCCGGCCTGGGGGGTATCGCGTGGGCTTGGCCCGGCATCGATCATGGATGTTCTCTTCAGTTGCGGCGATCGGTCGCGTGCCCGAGCGCCAATTGGAGCAATTGGAGCAGAGTGCGCCCCGGCGGCGCATCGGCACAGGCGATGCACTGCCGTAGGACGGCACCGCGTGCCTGCAGTTGCTGGCACGCGGGCACGCCGCCACGTAGGACTGCAACTACGCCAAACAACGGCGCCGTCCGCTGGGCCTGTGAGGGCTGCAATAAAACAATCAGCATACCCAAACTGCATCAGGACATCGTCATGAACACGATTCAACGCTTGGCAACTTACGCCCTTGCCGCTGCCGCCTTGGCGGGCCTCGGCGCGTGCGCCGGGATGTCGCAGCAGGATAAGAATACGGCCGCAGGCGCGGGCATCGGTGCCGTCGGCGGCGCGGTGCTGACTGGCGGCAGCGCCCTGGGCACGGTCGGCGGTGCGGCCGTTGGCGGCGTCATCGGCCACGAAGTGGACAAGCCGAAGAAGTGAACACGACATCGCCCTCACGCATCAAGCCCTGCACAACGACTGCTGAGGTGGACAATGCGCCAGCGTCGACACCCCGGCGTTTGCATGGCACGCTGCATGTGCCGACTCGCAGCACGGGCCAGTCAAGTTCAAGTGTGCCGCACACCTGCGACGCCATGGAAGACGAAGACGCGGACCCGGTGGGTCCATGTCCGGCCAAGGCAACCCAACCCGCATAAAGCAGGACACCGCTTGAGGCCTTGGGCGAGGCGGGACGCTGCGCGCGTCTTCGAGCCTTTTGCATACTCGTTTCGTTGACCCGATCCCTCGAGGATCCGAAGGCCGTCGAGGTGAAAACACCGGCCAACGCCGCGATGGCGCAGCGCATGACGGCCGGCATCAGAATATGTGGATGGCGCCACCGACGAATACGCTACACCATGATCGAACCCCTGCTGTTGACCACGGCCCGTGTCTCCACCTTCTTCGGCACGCAGCCGCTCACGGGCGCGAGCGGTTTCTTCTTCGAGCGCGACGGCCGGCTTTTTTTCGTCACCAGCCGGCATGTGCTGATCGACGAGCCTAGCGGGCACTTCCCGGACCGCATCGAGATCGAACTGCACATCGATGCCGACAACCTGACCCGCTCGACCGCTCTGTCGGTGCTGCTGTACCGCGACGGCATGAGCGTATGGCACAAGGGCAGCGATGCAGCAGGTGAAATCGACGTCGCGGTGATCGAGATCGAGCGCGCGGCGCTGCCGGACAGCGTCGTGCTGCACAGCTTCACGCCGACGCATCTGCAAGGCTCGCTGCAGGAGGTGGAGGTGGGAAGCTCGCTGCTGATCGTCGGCTTTCCACTCGGCTTCCACGACACGCTGCACCACCTGCCGGTGGTGCGAAAGGCGGTGATCGCCTCCTCATTCGGTTTGCGTTTCCAGGGCCAGGGCTACTTTCTCACCGATGCGCGCACTCATCGCGGCACCAGCGGTGCGCCGGTGGTGATGCGCGACCCCGCCGGCGACCCGCAATTGCCCTGGAAGCTGCTGGGCGTGCATTCGATCCGCATGGACATGGTCAACCGCGACCCGCAGCAGGATGAATCGCTGGACCTGAACTGCGCCTGGTACGCCGACATTCTGCTGAA
This sequence comes from Rubrivivax sp., assembly GCA_035633375.1. GTDB lineage: Bacteria > Pseudomonadota > Gammaproteobacteria > Burkholderiales > Burkholderiaceae_C > Rubrivivax. Next base: position 6,479 of record DASQFA010000483.1, on the reverse strand, counting down.
GCTGACGGCCGGTGATGCGCGGATCGCGATGCCTCGGCAACTGCTGAACCTGCAGTGAGCGGTTGACGCCGGCCGCGTCGCTGCGGCCGCCCAGGGCCGCCTGTCAGGCCGTGGCGCGCAGCAGCGCATCGAAGGCCGCGTCGGCCTGGCGCACGCGGCCGCGCGGCACCTCGACGATCGCACCACGCCAGCCGGCGCCCAGCGTGGTGTGGAGCAGCACGTGGTCGGTGCTCGCATCGACCACCAGCACCACCTGCTCGCCGCGCAACCGGGCGGCCAGTTCGCGCAGCTCGAATTCGCAGCCCATGCGTTGCGCGTTGAAGCCGCGCAGATCCATCACCACCGCGTCGGCACGCTCGATGAGCTGCACCACCGTGGCCTGCCAGCTGCTGTCGCGGCAACAGAACTCGTTGACGCGGTAGCGGCCGTCGGGGTCGCTCGCGCAGTCCAGCGTGGCCAGGCGCTGGTTCAGCTCGGCCTGCGTGGCGACGAAGCTCGCGCCGATGTCGCCCGAGGCAAAGCGCAGGAAGTCGCCCGGGTCCACCGTGCGCGCGACCACGTCGGGCGCGGCGATCATCGTCACCGGGCCGAAGCAGCGCCAGCGCGAGGCAATGCGGTCGAACAGCGCCTCGGTGCGCGCAGTGTCGCCGAACACGCGCAACAGCAGCAGCGTACGCGGCGCCGGCCGCTCGACGCCGCGATGCGCCCAGCCCAGGCCGGCGGCCAGCAGCGGCGGGAACATCACCGCCGACAGCGCGGCCACCGCCAGCACCGACAGCAGCGGCCCCACGGCGGGGTGCACGCTGATGCGCTGCACCGCCTCGCTGGCCACGATCAGCAGCCACCAGGTGGCGGCGAGCAACTGCGCGTCGGAGAAACGCTTGGCCTCGTAGCGCCGGGCCAGCGCCTTGAGCCGCCACCAGGCCAACAGCCCGAGCGGAAGCGCCAGCAGAACGAACCCCGTGTCGAGCCCCGGTCCCGACAGCACCCAGGTGGTGCCGAAACCGGTGCCGGTGAGCCACTGTGTCAGCCGGATGCCGAGCAGCGGCGCCAGGCCGAACACCAGCAGCCCGGCAAAGGTGATCGGCGCCACGCCGCGCACGCGCCGTGCGCCGGTGGCCAGGCCCAGCAGCATCGGCAGCCAAAGCGTGTGCGCCGCGAAGTGGAAGAAGACCACGAAGTTCATGGCCTGGTCCAGGCTCGGGGCCTTGCCGTAGAAGGGGCGCTGCAGCATCGACAAGACCACGCCCACCGCAGCAAGCCCCACCAGCGTTGCCAGCCAGAGCCAGAGCGCACGCCAGAACGGCAGCGCCGTCAGCACGGCGAAGATCGGCACCGCCGCACTGCTCAACACTCCGGCCTTCAGGTACAGATGCGCCGGTGTCGCCTGAAGATCTTCGAGGTAGAAGAACAGTGCCGACAGCGGCAGCGCCGAGACGAAGGTGGCGCACAGCACGGCAAAGAAAACCCGTCGGCGCATGCGTCGTTCCCATTGCAGCGCTGCGCGGGCTGCGTCCGGCGCTTCGGCACGCCGTGGTGCGCGGCCCGGCGCTGCCACCGGCAGCAACTCGCCACCGCGCCCCTGCATGCCCGTCAGCACCGCGCGACGGTAGCGCCACAGCACCAGCGGCGCGATCAGCAGCGTCAGCAGCAGCACGTTCAGCAGATGGAAGGACAGTTCGCCGCCCAGCATGTGGCACACCTCCCGGGACAGCGGCTACGATAATCGCAATTACACGTTGACCCGATGCAAACCCGAGTTTCAGGCTGGAGCGAAACCTGGCGCGTGCTGGCTTACACGCTGGCCATCGCGCTGGGCTTCATCGCGCTGAGCCGCCTGCAGCTGGCGCTGTTCAGCCTGCCCGGCACGGCCCAGCTGCTGCAGCGCAGCGGCCTGATGGAACCCAGGGACGAGGGCGCGCTGTTGCAGCAGGCGGACGCAGTGGCCGAGGCCTCGCGCCAGGCCCTGCAGCGCCTGCCGCTGGGCCACCGGCGCAGCGCGCTGCATCTGGGCTACGAGCTGGGCTACATCAGCCAGACGGTGGGTGCCTACGCGACGTCGCCGCCCGAAGCCCAGGCCGTGGCCGTGCAGCACGCCGAAGCGCACCGGCTGCGCGCGCAAGCGCTGGCGCAAGGCCTCGGCCTGGGCGAGGTGCAGGCCTTGCCGGTACGCAACCTGAGGGAGTTCAACCAGCTGACGCAGCGCTACGAGGACGACGAAAACGGCCTGGCCCGGCGCATCGAGTCGCAGATGTCGCCGCTGCACCGCCACCTGTACCTGCTGGGCGTGCACCTGGGCGGCGAGGCGGCGCGCGTGGAATCCAGCGGCGGGCGCTTCGCGCTGCCGCCCGCCGCGCCGATACGGCGCCATGCCGTGCTCGCCGGCATCGGCCCCGAGCACTGGCGGGCGCTGGCGCAGGAGCCACAGAACGAAACGCCGGCGCAGGTGTTGCAGCGCTACCGCGCCGCGCTGCAGGCCCTGGACGCCGAGGTCGCGCGGCAGGATGCCGCGGGCGGCGCGCCGCCAGCACGATGAGCGCCGCCGCCACACCCGAGCCACCGCCTTGCGGGCAGGGTGCCGGCGCGCGCCCGGCGCAGGCCCTGGCGCCGCACGACGAGCTGGTGGCACGGGCCGGGCTGGCGGCCTATGTCGTCGGCGGCGCGGTGCGCGACCAGCTGCTCGGCCGCGCGGTGAACGACCGCGACTGGGTGGTCGTCGGCGCCACGACGCAGCAGATGATCGCCGCCGGCTTCCGCCCGGTGGGCCGCGACTTCCCGGTGTTCCTGCACCCGCACACGCACGAGGAGTACGCGCTGGCGCGCACCGAGCGCAAGTCGGCGCCGGGCTACCGCGGCTTCAGCGTGCACGCCGATCCTTCGGTGACGCTGGAGGAAGACCTGTCGCGGCGCGACCTGAGCATCAATGCCATCGCCCTGCGTGCCGATGGCGCGCTGGTCGACCCCTTCGGCGGCCAGCGCGACCTGCAGCAACGCCTGCTGCGCCACGTATCGCCGGCCTTCGTGGAAGACCCGGTGCGCATCCTGCGCGTGGCGCGCTTTGCGGCGCGCCTGCCCGACTTCAGCTTGGCGCCGGACACCCTGGCGCTGATGCGCGCCATGGTCGAGTGCGGCGAGGTGGATGCGCTGGTGAGCGAGCGCGTCTGGCAGGAACTGGCACGCGCGCTGATGGAGACCAGGCCCTCGCGCTTCTTCGAAGTGCTGCGCTCCACCGGCGCGCTGCAGCGCCTGTTGCCCGAGGTGGCGCGGCTGTGGGGCGTGCCGCAGCCGCCGGTGCACCACCCCGAGGTGGATACCGGCGTGCACCTGATGCTGGTGCTGGACGAAACGGCGCGCATCGGCGCATCGCTGCCGGTGCGCTTTGCCTGCCTGTGCCACGACCTGGGCAAAGGCACCACGCCGGCCGACATGCTGCCGCGCCACATCGGCCACGAAAAGCGCAGCGTGGTCCTGCTGCTGCAGCTGTGCCAGCGGCTGAAGGTGCCGGTGGATGTGCGCGAGCTCGCCGAAGTGACGGCGCGCGAACATGGCCACGTGCATGGCAGCCTGGCGTTCGAGCCGGCTGCACTGCTGCGCCTGCTGGAGCGCTGCGATGCGCTGCGCCGCCCGGCGCGCTTTGCCGAGATGCTGCTGGCCTGCGAATGCGACGCGCGCGGCCGCCTCGGCCTGGAGCAGCGCGACTACCCGCAACGCCCGCGGCTGCTGCAGGCATTGGCCTTCGCACGCAGCGTGGACACGGCCGCGGTGGCGCAGCGCTTTGCCGCGCTGGGCCAGGCCGGGCCGCAGATCGGCGAGGCCATTCACGCCGCGCGCATCGAGGCGCTGCGCCAGGGCTTCGCGAACCCCGCATGAACGCACCGCAGATGCCGCCGAGCCTGGCGGACACCGACCCGCGCGAACTCGGCCGGCCGCTGGCCGGCTGGCGGCGGCGGCTCTACATCATCATCTTCGAGGCCGACACGCGTGCCGGCCGCATCTTCGACCTGGCGTTGATTGCCGCCATCCTGGCCAGCGTGGCGGTGGTGGTGCTGGACAGCATGGCCTCGGTGCACGCCAAGCACGGGGCCTGGCTGAAGGCCATGGAGTGGTTCTTCACGGCGATCTTCACGCTCGAGTACATCGCCCGCCTGGCCTGCGTGCGCCACCCGATGCGCTATGCGCGCAGCTTCTTCGGCATCATCGACCTGCTGGCCATCCTGCCGGCCTACCTGGCGATGCTGGTGCCGGAGATGCACGCGCTGATCGACGTGCGACTGCTGCGGCTGCTGCGCCTGTTCCGGCTGCTGCGGCTGACCGCCTATGTCAGCGAATTCGGCGCGCTGTACCGGGCACTGCGCGCGTCGCGCCGCAAGATCCTGGTGTTCCTGTCCTTCGTGCTGCTGGTGGTGGTGATCATGGGCACGCTGATGTACGTGGTGGAAGGCCCCGAGAACGGATTCACCAGCATCCCGGTGGGCGTGTACTGGGCCATCACCACGCTGACCACGGTGGGCTTCGGCGACGTCACGCCCAAGACCGACCTGGGCCGCTTCATCGCCAGCCTGATGATGCTGCTGGGCTGGGGCACGCTGGCCGTGCCCACCGGCATCGTCAGCGCCGAACTGGTGGCCGGCAAAGTGCAGCGCGAGCCGACCACGCGCACTTGCCACGAATGCCTGAGCGAGGGCCACGCGCCCAGCGCGAAGTTCTGCCGCGACTGCGGCGCGCCGCTGCCGCCCTGGCAGCGCGACCCGGCCTCCAGCGCTTGACCCGAGCCCGGCAGTGAAACGATCTTGATGGACTGCTTGCGGCGCAAAGCCGCCGAATACAAGCAGCCTTCACCGCAGAGGAACGAAGGACGCAGAGGTCCGCAGAGAAATACTGAAAACGATCTGAATCCATTGCATTTCCTCTGCGCCAACTCTGCGTCCTCCGCTGCTCTGCGGTGAATGAATTCGGTGTTTCGCGAGCGGCGGCTTTGCGCCGCAAGCTGCCAGTGAAAGCGTCATCAGGGCGCTGGCTTGCCCCACAGCTGCTTGAGGCGCGCATCCCGGCCGCAGGACAGGCGGTAGTACTGGTAACGCGCCGGATTCTTCTTGTAGTAATCCTGGTGATAGTCTTCCGCCGTATAGAAGGGCGCGACCAAGGCGATCTGCGTGACGATCGGTTCACTGAAGGGCTTGCTCTTCTCCAGTGCCGCCAGCGAGGCCTGCGCCGCCTTCAGCTGCGCGGCGTCGACGGCGAAGATGGCCGTACGATAAGGCGTGCCGGCGTCGCAGAACTGCCGGTCCTTGGTGGTCGGGTCGATGGTGCGCCAGAAGTGTTCGAGCAATTGTTCGTAGCTGACCTTGGCCGGGTCGAAGACGATCTCCACCGCCTCGGCATGGCCGGTGCTCTTGCCGGCCACCTGTTCGTAGCTCGGGTTGGCCACCTTGCCGCCGATGTAGCCCGAGGTGGTGGACAGCACACCCGGCACCTTGTCGAAATCGGCCTCCACGCACCAGAAGCAGCCACCGGCGAAGATGGCTTTGGCGCTCGGCGCGGCCGAGCTCTGGGCCATCGCAGCGGGCAGGGACAAACCGAGCGCCAGGCTCATGGCGAAGGTGCGCCACGCACGATGCATGCCCTTCATGCGGCCGCCACGAACTTCAAGGCCACGCCGTTGTTGCAGTAGCGCTTGCCCGTCGGCGCCGGCCCGTCGTTGAAGACATGGCCGTGGTGGCCGCCACAGGTCGCGCAGTGGTATTCGGTGCGCGCCATGAACAGCTTGCGGTCGACGGTCTCGCCGAACACGCCGGGCAGGGTGGTGAAGAAGCTCGGCCAGCCGGTGCCGCTGTCGAACTTCATGTCCGAGGTGAACAGCGCCGCATCGCAGCCGGCGCAGTGGTAGGTGCCCTTGCGCTTCTCGTTGTTCTGCGCGCTTGTGAAGGGGCGCTCGGTGCCCTCGTGGCGCAGCACGTCGTAGGCCGCCGGGCTGAGCCGCTGCCTCCACTCGGCGTCGGTGAAGCTGACCTTGTAGGTGGCGCCCGGCTTGCCTTGGGCCGACACGACGGCCGGCGCAACGCCGAGGGCGGAGAACAGGGACAAAAGGGTACGGCGGGACATCACAACATGCTCCTTGAACTAGAGATACCGACTGAGTCGGCCCTGAAATGTATTTCTTTCACGCCAACACCAGGCGCAGGTGGGTGATTTCCGAGGGCGCGCCCAAGCGCTTGGGCGGACCCCAGTAACCAGTGCCGCGGCTGGTATAGACCCACAGACCCTGCCATCGGTTCAATCCGGCGGTAAAGGGTTGCTGCAGGCGCACCAGCCAGCGCCACGGCAAGAACTGCCCCCCATGGGTATGGCCCGACAGTTGCAGGTGGAAGCCCGCCTGCGCCGCTGCGGCGGCGCTGCGCGGCTGGTGCGCCAGCAGCACGCGCACCAGGGCATTCTCGGGCACGCCGGCGATCGCCGCGTGCGGATCGCTGCGGTGCGCG
>DASQFA010000482.1:0-2381 GCA_035633375.1 Rubrivivax sp. | reverse complement strand
GGCGCCGGTGCCCAAGATGTCCGAAACACCCGGCAGCATCCGCAGCCTGGGCCCGAAACTCGGCGCACACACCGACGAAGTGTTGCGTGAGGTGCTGGGCATGGGCGATGAGCAGATTGCCGAACTGCGCGCCAGGAAAGTGATTTGAGATGCACCTGCCAGCCCGCCTGCCAGCCCCCTTCACGCCCGCTGCGCTAACGCCATGCCCGGCATTCTGAACGGGCTGCGCGTCGTCGAGGGCTCGGCTTTCGTGGCCGCGCCGCTGGGCGGCATGACGCTGGCCCAGCTGGGCGCCGACGTGATCCGCTTCGACCCCATCGGGGGCGGCCTCGACCACCAGCGCTGGCCGGTCACGGCGCAGGGCGAGTCGATGTTCTGGGCCGGGCTGAACAAGGGCAAGCGCTCGATCGCGGTGGATATCCGCCAGCCGCGCGGGCAGGAGCTGCTGACCCGGCTGATCTGCGCGCCCGGCGCCGATGCGGGCGTGTTCAGCACCAATTTTCCGGCTCGCGGCTGGCTCAGCTACGAGCGGCTGGCCGCGCAGCGGACCGACCTGGTCATGGTCAACCTGCTCGGCCGGCGCGACGGCGGCTCGGAGGTGGACTACACCGTCAATCCGCAACTCGGCTTTCCGGCGCTGACCGGCGCGTCGGACCGCGCCGAGCCGGTGAACCATGTCTTTCCGGCCTGGGACGCGATCACCGGCAACATGATCGCCACCGCGATTCTGGCCGCGCTGCGCCACCGCGACCGCAGCGGCGAAGGCCAGCTGGTGACCTTGGCGCTGAAGGACGTGGGCCTGGCGATGCTGGGCCACATGGGCATGATCGCCGAGGTGATGGTCGGCGACGTGGATCGGCCGCGCTACGGCAACTACCTCTACGGCGCCTTTGGCCGCGACTTCCTCACTCGCGACGGCCAGCGCGCGATGGTGGTCGGCCTGACCGACCTGCAATGGCGCTGCCTGCTCGCCGCCACCGAACTGGGCGATGCCGTGACCGCTCTTGGCGCACGGCTTGGGCTCGACCTGACGAGCGAAGGCGACCGCTTCCGCGCCCGCGAGGCGCTGGCCGCGCTGTTCGAGCCCTGGTTCGCTGCGCGCACGCTAGCCGAGGTGAGCGCCCGCTTCGAGACCCATCGCGTGACCTGGGGCCCTTACCGCACGGTGCGCGAAGCGCTGGCGCAGGACCCCGACCTTTCGGTCGCGCACCCGATGTTCACCCTGCTCGACCAGCCGGGCATCGGCCGCTCGCTGGCGCCGGCCTCGCCGCTCGACTTCAGCAAGGTGGCGCGCCTGCCGGCCGCGCCGGCGCCGCGCCTGGGCCAGCACACCGACGAAATCCTGCTCGGCCTGCTCGGGCTGAGCGCCACCGAGGTCGGCAGCCTGCACGATGCCGGCATCGTTGCCGGGCCGTCGACCTGAGCTGCCAATCCGAACCACTCGATCGCTCAACTTCTGGAGACTCCCGCGTGAAGCTGCCCAACAACTTCTACAAGCCGCTGGCCATCGGTGCGCCGGCGCCCTTTCGCGAAATGCCGGTGCGGCCCGAGCGAGTGGTGCACTTCTTCCCGCCGCACATCGAGAAGATCCGCGCCCGCCTGGCCGACACCGCGAAGCAGGTCGACGTGCTGTGCGGCAACCTCGAGGACGCGATTCCGATCGACGCCAAGGAGGCGGCGCGCGCCGGCTTCATCGACGGCGTGCGCAACGCCGATCTGGGCGATACCGGCCTGTGGGTGCGCGTCAATGCGCTGAACAGCCCGTGGCTGCTGGACGACCTGGCGCAGATCGTCGCCGGGGTGGGCAACCGGCTCGACGCGGTGATGATCCCCAAGGTCGAAGGGCCGTGGGACATCCACTTCGTCGACCAGTACCTGGCGCTGCTCGAGGCGCGCCATCAGATCAAGAAGCCGATCCTCATCCACGCGCTGCTGGAGACGGCCGAAGGCGTGAAGAACGTCGAACAGATCGCCACCGCCAGCCCGCGCCTGCACGGCATGAGCCTGGGCCCGGCCGACCTGGCGGCTTCGCGCGGCATGAAGACCACCCGCGTCGGCGGCGGTCACCCGTTCTACGGCGTGCTGGCCGACCCGGTGGCCGGGCAGGAGGCGCGCAGCTTCGCCCAGCAGGACCTGTGGCATTACACCATCGCGCGCATGGTCGACGCCTGCGCGGCCAGCGGGCTGCGCGCGTTCTACGGCCCCTTCGGTGACCTGAAGGACGAAGCCGGTTGCGAATCGCAGTTCCGCAACGCCTTCATCATGGGCTGCTCCGGCGCCTGGTCGCTGGCGCCGAACCAGATCGCCATCGCGCGGCGCGTCTTCAGCCCCGACGTGAAGGAGGTGCTGTTCGCCAAGCGCATCTTGGAGGCCATGCCCGA